>CACXHA010000135.1 GCA_902767385.1 uncultured Elusimicrobium sp. | reverse complement strand
GTGGCGCGGTATCGAAAAATACGCAAAAGAACATAATTTACCGCTAAACCTTGCTCAAGTAGAGCGGCATACGGCTGATGTAGCCAGCTTGCGTCCTGCCTTGCAAGATTTTGGTGTGCTTAATACAGTAGTTGTGGATCCCTCGGCTACTTCTACTTACCTTTATATGAACGCCGGCCGCGCCCAAGTAGCAGCTCCCAAAGCGGCTGAAGCTCCCAAACCGGCTCCTGCTGCCAGAGTAAAAGTGGCTGAAGTTGCGGCGCAACCTGTTGCACCGGCCCCCGTAGCTAATGAAGATTTACATGCGTTCCGCGACCAAGGACTTGCTGCCGAAGGTTTGGAAGCTAATTTCCCTGTATACTGGGAAGATAAATCTACCGGTAAAACCTTAGATGTTAATTTCCAATTTGAAAATCAAGCTGCTAAAGAAGCTTTCTATAATCGTGTAGATTTGGAACCAGATGAATTCTTTGTCTTTGACCGCGGAACAGGCGGTATTGTAATTCGCAAAGAATTAACGGCTGAACAGAGAGCGCGTGCAGCCAAAGCCAAAGAGCGCGGTTTCTTTAAGGTGTTCTTTGAAGGTGGGCAAAAAACTCCGTTAGCACTTTATAAAGTATTGTTTGCACGAGAAATGCTTCCTTCCTTCAATTCGGCTACTAAGATTCCGGAAGTAATGGAACTACTCGGCAAGTACAGAGCGGATTTGAAACAAATCTTATCTAAAGAAATACTTGCTAAATACCCTGTCCTGGAAAAATATTTGGGTGCTAAGATTACGGTGTTAGATAAAGCCACTATTGAGCTTTTGGAAACTGGGGAAATCATGCAAATTGCCAAGGATATTGCGGCTGAATTACAGAGTTCCTTGACCGCCAATGCCGGTACTCCCATTAAAGTATACAAGGACGATATCGGTCACTGGGCTCAAAACTTTGCAGGTTTTGCCGAAGGTACATTTGGTACCATGGGGCAAGCTAACACCTCTGCTTTAGGGTTGTTGGGCATCTCCAAAGGTTTCTTAAGCAACTTACCTACTTCTTTAGGCCAATTCGGTCCCGCTTGGGCTCCGTTCATTGGGGCATGGGCAGAAAAATACGGTACTAAAAAGATGCTGAATATTGGGCAACTTTTAGGTACAGGTGGGCACTTATTAGCGGGCGCTAGCTTAGCCGCGGGCGCAGTGGGTGCGCTGCCTCCGTTGGAAGCCTTTGCCGGTATGGTAACGGGGATTACTGTAAATGGTGTAGCGGGTAGTATTTTAAAACAAATTAACCCCATGGTGGCTAAACAACGTACTTCCGACCCGGTATCTTCCTCGGCTACCATTACGGACTTGAACTCTTGGGCCTCTGTCGGTGGTATGTACTGTTACCTGTTCTTGCCGGCGGTAGGTGCTTTATCCTATTTATTGACGGGAAGTATGGATACTACCTTGGCCTCGCTAGCGGGTATGTTCGGGGTAGCCTCTCTAATTCCGTTGACAGCTAACGTATTACTGCGCAAATCGCGTATTCAAAACGTAGTCAAAGCGGGTGCGGATCAAAAGAATATTTTGCAGACCATTAAAGGGAACTTGAAGTTCGGGTTTAAATCCCCCTTCTTACGTACGATGTTCTTGGCTACGGCCGGCGGACACTTTATGGGATTAGGTTTTAACAGCGGTCCGGGTCACTTTATTAAAGAAAATATCGCCAATCCTTCGTTGGCTATGGCCGTATCCTTCCTCTCAGTATATTTGACCGTATTTGCGGGACGCAAATTGGGTGCTAAGGCCATGCAAAAAGGTTTCATCGGCGATAAAGCACTGGCTGGGTTATCTGGCTTAGTCGGTGTGTCTATGGGTGCTCTGTCCTTACTGCCTGGGTTAGATTTCGTAACTCGCTGTGGACTGTTTGCGGCAGCCGGGTTAGGTTTCTCCAACTGGGTGAACGTGCTCCAGTCTATTGAGCTTAGCCGCCCTGAAAACGTTGGTAGAGAAGCTGCTGTTTCCAGTATGTACATTTTGGCTCGTACATCCGGTATGCTTACCATGCTCATGGGTGCGTTTGGCGACCAATTAGGTGCTGTCTTGAGCCTCTCTCCGTCCACTGCCGCCTTGTACGCTTTGACCATGCCGTTAGCAGCCGGTACGATGTCTATGATTCTAAACCGCAAATATATTACCCAAGACTTGTGGCCGACGGCTAAACGTTGGGGTATCTCCGCCAAAAACTGGTTTAAGAAAAAAGTGGGTTTAGGTGATAATACGCAAGCCCCTTTAAATGGTGAAGCTACTGCCCAATAAGGAACATTTCCCGTTGCATGACCCCCGGTAAATCCGGGGGTTATTTTTTGGAATTTTTACGACGTAAAAAAACCCTTCTTTTTTTTTGTAAAAAAGCGGCTTAAATGTGTTATAATAAGGTGTAAGGTCAGTTGTACAATAACCATAAAATTATAGGAGAATCAAATGCTACAGAAGTTCTTTGATTGGTTTAAACCGTTGCCTCCGGCTGCGGAAAAAATCACCGATCAAGCTGAAATTGATAAGCAGTATAAACGCTGGCGTATGAAACTATTCATTAGCGCCTATATCGGGTACGCCATGTATTATGTTACCCGCCAAAACCTAAACCCCATCGCCCACGTATTTAAGGCAGAAACGGGTATCACCAACGATCAATTCGGTTTAATGGTCTCGGTATCCTTAATAGCCTACGGGATTGGGAAATTTGTAAGCGGTATGTTAGCAGATAAAAGCAACATCCGCGTTTTTTT
>CACXHA010000134.1 GCA_902767385.1 uncultured Elusimicrobium sp. | reverse complement strand
TTCTACCATTGAACCACGCCCGCACAAATTAGACACTTTATTGTAGCAAAATTTTTGTCCCGGTACAATTTTATTTTGGAGCAAGTATTTCTGACGGTAAATTTTTTAAAAATGCCAAGGCCTCTTTGCGGGTTTTAATTTTACCTTCTACCTGCGCTACCGCTACGGCCTCTAATATGGCGCCCACCTGTGGGCCGGGTTTTAACCCCAACACCCGCATGACATCTTGCCCAGTAATCACTCGTATAGGTTTGACCGTTGTGGGTCTATCAAAAAATTGTCCTAACATAAAATGTAATAATTGCAAATGGCGCAAGGTTTTGCCTACATTTTTAAAGCGCTCTGCTTGCGTTAAAGTCATCATACGCTCAGCACTCTTGGGTAAAATGCGGCGCAGTTGAGTGTCCGTTACATAACTGGTGTAGTCGGCCCAACATAACAAAAGCATCGGAATGGCGGCTTCGCCCAAATCGCGGAAAAAATGATAGACACCGCGCTGCGTTAAAATATCGTTACTGGCTAAATTGGACGGGCGCAAATGTTCCCCAATCATAGCACACATCAGCCGAATATCTGCACGACTATAATGCAAGTGTTCCAAAACGTGCCGCGCCATTTTAGCACCCACCTGTTCATGATAAAAGAAACGCAAGCGCCCGTCCTTCATCTTAGCAGTCTTGGGTTTGGCAATGTCATGCAAGAGCGCCGCCATTTTATAAAGCGGTTTATTTTGACAAAACGGAGTTAACTTTTTGGCATATTTGGGGAAAGCTTTGCCCAAGTGTTCCAGCACATAATCCATGCGCTTGCATACCAAAAGCGTATGGTGCAAGACGCCACCCGGTCCGTAATACACTTCGGCACACCCCCGTTGGTCTTCTAACAACGGGAATAGTGCCGTTAGTAGGCCGCAACGGTCCATTTGTGTCAAGTAATCGTATGTTTTACCGGGCACCGCAAATAAACGGTCCAGTTCTTCTTTAATGCGTTCGCCGGCCGGTTGTTTTATTAAATTTTTATTTTTCTTAATTTGAGTAAGTGTGGCAGGGGTAATGGTAAATTTTAGCTCCGCCGCACAGCGAAATGCCCGCAACATACGCAGCGGGTCTTCTACAAAACGAGTCGGCCCGTTAAGGCAAATCCGTTTGTTTTTTAAATCGGCCATTCCCCCCGTCTTATCCACAATTTGGTCCTTGCGTAAGCGTTTTAAAAGGACGTGGGCAGTATCGTTTTTACGGGGAGTAATTACAATTTGCGGTTTAGCAGAAACGGGATAAGCTAAAGAATTAAACGTAAAATCACGCCGCTTTAAATCGGCCGTTAAATCTTTACCTTGATAGGCAGTTAAGTCTATTTGAATTTTTTGTCGGTGGGTAACCAGCCGCCACACACCCAGGTCAGGGTCCATTTCAAACGTTGCGGCTTTTAGGCGTTTAGCCAAGGCAAGCGCCGCCGGTTTGACCTCACTGGCAGGAAGGGTAATGTCAATATCTCCGGATTGTTTTTTAAGCAGACTACTGCGCACAATCCCCCCCACATAGTGTCCATGGGGTACCACTTCGGCTAAAATGTGCGCTAGGTCTTGCACGCTAGTCCTCAGAAGGGGCTGCAGCACCGGCCGCTACGGCTTTTTTGAGTTTTTCCACCGCATCTTTGCGCAGTTCCCGTTTTAGTACTTTGCGTAAAGCGTTTTTGGGTAATGCTTCTACAAACTCAAAATCACGTGGGCGTTTGTAGTTATCTAAATGCAGTTTTAAGAATTTTCTAAATTCCGCGTCAGAAAGTTCGGCCCCTTCTTTTTTAACGGCATATACTTTTACAAATTCGCCACCGCGTCCGTCGGGCACACCGATTACGGCACATTCTTCAATGGCCGGGTGTTCGCAAATGACGGCTTCCACTTGGGCGGAAAAGACTTTAAGCCCTTTAATAATAATCATGTCTTTTTTGCGGTCTTTAATAAAGATAAATCCGTCATCATCTACTTCCACAATATCCCCGGTTTTAAAC
>CACXHA010000133.1 GCA_902767385.1 uncultured Elusimicrobium sp. | reverse complement strand
TTTTGTTCAATACGGTTAAAATCGTTACCCATTATTTCACGCATAAAATTGACTAAACTTTCATTAAAGACAGGAAAGGTAAAAAAATCACGATGCTTTTTTTTCTTGCCCTGATATTGATCCGCAGATACAAAAGCAGAAATAATGCCAACCAACTCACCAGTATTAGTCATTACGCCCGAGCCGCTCATTCCCTTTTGAATACCAAAGTTATTGGTAAAAGCATAGCCCAAATCTTTGAGGTAGTAAACAGGATGAGAGTTAATTTTAATGGTCCGTTTCCCATCAAAAATAGAAATTACGGAAAGCGTGCGGTCTAGGATATAATTGCCGTTATCAAAAACCGCGATAGGAGGCAAAGAGGGGCTTAAAACCTTAAGATACTGGCTGTAGGAACGCGGATTGCGTGACATCCAAGCATTAAATTGTGCAGGATCTAAAGCAATGTTATTTGGGTTTTTAGCGGTTGCTCGCCGATAATAAATTTTTTCATCGCGGTTAAAATCCAAACGGATGAGGGCAAAATCATCTTTGGCAAGTTGGCTGGATTTATAGCCTGGGTGTATAAATACGCGGGGATTTTTGGCAGTATGTTTGGTTTGTGCCAAAACGGAAACAGGCGTATCCAGTAAATCCATGCGCAAGGTGCAAGTGTCGGCACACAGTTTTTCTACACAATGGGCTGCGGTGGCAAACCAATGCGGGGCAAAGCGCGTTGCCTGACATTTGGATCCTTGTAAACCCTCGGTAGAGATAAAATACTCAAACGTGTGGTAAAAATCTTTTTTGGTGGAGTGTTTATCGGTATCGGTAATCGAAATAACACTTACTTCGCCAAATAAAGGGAGCACGCATAAACATAACAACAAAAAAATATATTCTCTCATAAGTCCTCTTTCGGAAAAATCAAACAAGCATCAAACCCGCTGCGGTTACGAAAAACAGGATCCTTTTCTTCCCAGCGTAGAAGGGTTACTTTTTTGCCATAGGCCCGAATAAAAGGTTCCTCTTTCATGGCATAACCAAAAGGCATATCCGGGCCCAAAAATTGACTTTCTAACTGTAAAACAAAGTTTTGGGGGGAAGGAGTGGTTAGCGAAAAGGGAGCCCGATAATGGGTGTGCATGCTTCCGGCGTAGATAAACAAAGTGGCTTGGGGGTTGTTAGAAGCTACATAGCTAATGATGCGTCTCCAGTGCGCGTTGCGTTCTTGCATACCAAAGACGGATTCGTACTGACTTTCGGAAGGGGTAAATAAAGCTTCATGTTCCTTGATGTACGCTAAATTTTCCAGCCCGATTACGTCAATACCTTCTTTAATAAATTTATTGAAAAAAACGAAGTCTTTATCGTTGCGTCTAAAAGGCATTTCTAGACGTTTGACGGGCTTGCCTGGCATTTGCCAGGGCAGTAACCGGTCGGACACAAATTCGGTAAGGACAATAATTTTTCGGTGGGGATATAAAGCGTGATATTGAAGGACCATAGTTTCAAATGCTTTGTAAATGGCGGGGTGGTTGTGCTCTTCTCCTACAAAAATTTTGCGTGCTTGTGGGGGGATTAGATGGGCATAATCTATGTCTTGAGGGTCTAAGCGCGAAATAGACAAAGCTTGATAAATAGACTCTTGATGGCGTTGTAAAAAAGCTAAATCTTTTTCAATTGTTTCAAACCAGGGCAAAGCTATTTTGTCGTTGCGTAAAGCAAAAATAGGGTCGTTTATAGGGAGGGTTATGACGGGGGCACTAAGCGGTGCCATACTGCGGAAAGGAACCGTTTTGGCCGATTTGAAATAGGCGATTCGGTTGGAGTGCGCCCAACGGGCAGCCTGCGAATTTTTAAGGACGGCGCGGTCCATGTGTTGGGTAATGATTCGTTGCAAACGGGCTTCTTGCGGGGTAAATGCGTTGGTGATTGATTTAATAGTAGTACCCCGCGTGATGTTTCCGCACATAAGAGGAAGCCCGGCGAAGAAAAGTAAAGATAACAATAAAAACTGCTTCATATCCTCATTGTAACAAGAAACGGTTCTAAATTCAAATAAACCGCACGATTTAGTGCGGTTTATGAAAGTTATTTTTTGCCTTCCCGTCGTGCTTTACGTTTGGCTAAGCGTTCGGCTTTTGTTTCGCGCCGTTTGTAACCGGCATGTTCGGGTGCTTGAGGAGCTTCCTGGTCAAAATCACCGTTCCACTCAAACTCTTTACCGCCCACCACCAATAAGTCTCCGTCTTGGACACCTTGTTTTAAAAGAGCTTTTTCCAGGCCGATTTTTTTGAAAATACCTTTTAGGCGTGTGACGGCCTCGGGCTGTGTGAAGTTGGTCATGGCAATAAATTCTTCCACTTTTTTACCGGTGATGTGGATGACATCATTTTCATCGCGCGTAATGGTAAAAATAGGTTCTATTTTATGCACAACTGACTTTTTTTCTTCTGTGGAAATTTGCTCTACGGGAGTAGACGATAAAATTTTGACCACTTCGTCTAATACTTCTTTAATGCCCTGGCCGGTAGCGGCGGAAATAAGCATTACTTTGTGCTTTTTAAATTTTTTAGCGATTGCTTTGTAGACTTTTTCCGCGCCGGGTAAATCGGCTTTGTTTACCGCAATAATGCGCGGTTTTTCGTAGAGCTTTTTATTGAAATTTTTAAGTTCTTTTTCAATAACTTTTATGCTCTGTTCGGCGGATAAACCATCAAAGCCGTCCGGGTCTACTAAATGCAACAGTACGCGCGTGCGTTCAATATGTTTTAAAAACTGAAAACCCAGCCCTTTGCCTTCGCTGGCACCCTCAATAATGCCGGGGATGTCAGCCGTAGCAAAGCTAACGCCCTGGTGTAGCGTAATGCCTAAGTTGGGGTTTAAGGTAGTAAAAGCATAGTCGGCAATACGAGGGCGCGCCGCAGAAATGCGGCTTAAAAAAGTGCTTTTGCCTGCGTTGGGAAAACCAACCAGGCCCAAATCCGCTAACACCTTAAGTTCTAAGATGAGTGTAATTTCTTCGCCGGGCAGTCCGTTTTCGGCAATGTGTGGGGCGGTGTTTTGTTGGGTTTTAAAAGACTGGTTGCCGCGCCCGCCCGCACCGCCTTTGGCAACGGTAAATTCTTGGCCGGGCTTGGTCATGTCCACTAAAAATTCGCCTTCTAGCGTGCGCACAATGGTGCCGCAAGGTACATAAACGTAGCGGTTTTCACCGGCGCGACCGGTTTTGTTGTAGGAGCCGCCTTTCTCTCCGTTGGGGGCGTCAATGTGAGGGTGATAGGCCAGTTCTAAGAGCGTAGTTAAATTGGGCTCGGCTTTTAAAATAACATCACCGCCGCGCCCGCCGCAACCCCCGTTAGGGCCGCCAAATTCAATAAATTTCTCGCGCCGAAACGACAGGCAGCCGTCGCCACCTTTGCCGGCGGTAACGTAAATTTTAACACGATCTAAAAAACTGCCTGATTGCATATTACAAAATCCTTTTGGCAAAAAAAGCGGCAGGAAAAAGATTCCCGCCGCTTTAAGGTGCCAAATGTTTATTTAGCCGCTTTTTTGGCAGCCGGTTTAGCGGTAGCTTTTTTAGCGGGCGCCTTTTTCTCAGCCTTTACGGCCGGTTTGGCAGCAGCTTTGGGAGCTGCGGCTTTTTTGGCAGGCGCAGATTTTTCCGCAACTTTGGGGTAAACGGAAATTTGTTGTTTACCTCTTTTTACCCATTCAAAGGTAACAATGCCGCTTACGCGGGCAAAGAGGCTGTCGTCGCTAGCGCGGGAGACGTTGGTTCCGGGCAGGAACTTGGTACCGCGTTGGCGTACGATAATTTCC
>CACXHA010000132.1 GCA_902767385.1 uncultured Elusimicrobium sp. | reverse complement strand
TGCGGGCGTGGTTCAATGGTAGAATGGAAGCTTCCCAAGCTTTAGACGAGGGTTCGATTCCCTTCGCCCGCTTTTTTTAATAGGACCTTGGTATGGAAAATAATTCCCAAGAACTAGAAACAAAAACGTCTAATAAAGACATGTGGTTATTCCTAATTGTACTGGACGTGATTTTTTTATGCGTCTTTGGTTTTTTTCTGTATAAGTATTTTGCCGCGCATATGATTAATCCGGCTCCGGTGGTGGTGCAAGAAACTGAAATGGTGGATGCGTTGCCCGAAATTAGTGAAGAAGCCGTAATGGTAACTCAAACCAACGAGATTGAGCCGCCGGTCGCCGTAACAGAGGAAATAGTTGTAGCGGTGCCGGAAGGAAATCCGCAACCTATTGCTCAGGCAAAACCTCAACCGGTTGTTGAAACAAAGCCGCAACCGGTCCCGGCTGTTGCATCGCCGATTTCCGCTAAAGAGAGTATTGTGGTTGCTCCGGCGGTTGCCAATAGCAAGTACCGCCGTGTTACGTTTAAATGGTTTGGGGATGGGAAGAAAGTTTCTATTGTAAGCGGATTTACCATGTCCAAGCCGCAAGCGCTTAAAAAAGTAGGTGACCACTGGGAGATTACCCTTTCCATTGCTCCCGGTACGTATAAGTTCTTATATATTATAGACGGCAAGAACACGCGCGATCCTTATGCGGCTGAAAAAGACGGAAGATCGCTGGTAGTGATTAAATAAGTATTTTCAAGAGTTCTATTCCCCTGATTAGTCAGGGGAATTTTTATGCCCCAAAAAACCGGGGTGCGTTTAGAGGAACGTGCCCCGGTTGAGGTTACGACTAATTGCCCAAGAAGCTTCCGTTTTCTTCCCGGGCAGCAGGAAAATTTGCTAGCCCCCTTGCGGCTAGCAGCTTACGTTACGTTTAATAATACTTCTTACAACGCCTTCTACATGGAACGCTGTTTTGTCTGCCACAATGGGCGTATAACGTGGGTTTTCACTTTGCAAAATGATGCTGTCTCCGTATTGGGTAAACCGTTTTACCATTACCTCGCCGTTATTGACACACACCACAACGTCCTTGTTTTGCGGGGTGTTGCTTTGTTCTACAATAAGCCAATCATGTGGAGCAATGAGTGTTTGCATAGAATCACCGACCGCTTCCACCATAAACCCCTTACACGCCGGAAAATAAATCATACTGGGATCTACAGGCACGATGCGGGTGGGGGTTCCGTCTAAAATGGTTCCCTCCGGGCCACATTTAGCCATACCGTACATGTGCAGGTAAATCACGTTGCGTTCCGGGTCTTTGAGTACAATGTAATCACGCGGGTTAGCCGGATTGCGTTTGAGGTATCCCTTTTTTTCCAATTGCGTGATGTGGTGAAATACCACGCTTTTGCTACTTACATTTAAGCGTTCCGCCAACTCTTCCATGGTCAGCGGGTCGGAAATATTGGCTTTCAAAATTTCTAAAAGTTCCACTTGCTTGGCATGAAGGGCTTTCATTTTATTCTCTCCAATATTATTTTGTTCTATATATTGTTCTATAATTTTTTTAATAAAAAAGCAAATTGTTTTTAAAAATACTTAAAAAATAAGTATTTTTTAATTTAAAAACAACTTGCTTGTGTTCTATATTTTAATACTTGCGGTGTTGTTCCCAGTTCCACGCAGTTTGAATAATGCGGGTTAAATTATACTCGGGTTTCCAACCTAATACTGTTTGCGCTTTGGTGCTATCGGCTACTAAAACGGCCGGGTCTCCTGCGCGGCGCGGCGCGGTTTCTACCTTAAAGTCAATGCCAGTGATTTGTTTGGCTGCTTTAATAAGCTCGGCCACACTAAAGCCCGAGCCGCTACCCAAATTAAAACGTTCGCTTTTATTTTCACGTATCATTTTTTCAAGAGCTAAAATATGTGCGCGGGCCAAATCGTTCACGTGCACATAATCGCGCACGCAGGTACCGTCCGGCGTGGGGTAATCAGTTCCAAATACTTTGATAGATGGCCGTTTCCCGGCGGCCGCTTGTAACACAAGCGGAATTAAGTGCGTTTCGGGAGTGTGTGATTCGCCAATTTCGCCGCTATCGTCGGCACCGCTTGCGTTAAAATAACGCAAAGCCGTTGCTTTTAGTCCGTAGGCGGTGTCAAAATCTGCAAGCATTTTTTCCACCATTAGCTTTGTATTTCCATAGGGATTAATGGGGTTTTGCGGGTGAGTTTCGTCAATTTTTTCACGTACCGGTTCCCCAAAGGTGGCCGCCGTAGAGGAAAACACAAAATACTTAATGTTGTTTTCCACCATGGCATCTAATAAATTTAATACTTGCGCCACATTATTGTGATAGTATTTAGACGGTTCTTTTACACTCTCTCCTACTTCAATAAACGCCGCAAAGTGCATGACTGCGTCTATGGCATATTTTTTAAAAACTTCATTAAGACGTGTTTTGTCGCCCAAATTCCCCAGTTCAAGAGGATAGTTGGCAACGGCCTCTTTGTGGCCCTTGGATAAATTATCAAATACAACGGGATTGTGGCCTTTTGCGGCTAGCATACGTACCGTATGGGAGCCGATATAACCCGCTCCGCCGATCACTAAAATGTTTTTCATGTGTAAAACTCCTTTCTCTTATTTTATAAAAAACAAGGGCATTTGTTATAATAATGTGATGAAGAAACTCATTTTGGGACTATTACTGGCCATGGGATTATTTTATTTTTTACGAGAGGGGAAAACAGAGATTAAGAATTTTCCTAATTCCCGCCGTTCTATAGTGGCGTTTGGGGATAGTTTAACGGCCGGTTACGGGGCCCCGGCAGGGACCAGCTATCCCGACGTGCTAGCTAAAAAAATCAACCGTCCCGTAGTTAATTTAGGTGTTTCCGGGGAAACAGCTGCCGCCGCTCCCGCGCGCTTGCAAGAAGTACTTGATGAAAGGCCCTATATGGTGCTGATTGAATTTGGTGCTAATGACCATATGCGTCAGCAAAGTCGTCAGGCGGCTATTAACGCGGTGGCGCAAATTGTGGACGAAGTACAACGGTCCGGTGCGATTGCCGTTATTGTAGATACCGGCGGACCAGGCATGGGGGAATATACAAAGGCTTATAAGCAAATGGCAAAAGAAAAAGGGGCTCTTTTTGTGCCCGGTATTTTAAAAGGAATTTTTTATAAACCAAGTTTAAAGAGTGACCAAGTCCACCCCAACGCACAAGGCTATGCTAAAGTGGCCGACAGAGTGTATAAGGTAATCAAAAATTATTTATAGTAAATTTTATAAAGCCAAACCCCCCGACACTTAGTCGGGGGGTCTCTTTTTGGCCGTTGTTGTTTAAACCTCCTACTAGTTGACTTGTTTTTTTTTTTT
>CACXHA010000131.1 GCA_902767385.1 uncultured Elusimicrobium sp. | reverse complement strand
TGGACACCACAACTTACGTCATCTAATTGTACAACGGTTCCTGCCGGCGGTACTTTTAGCGGAGGTGGGAATTACTGTATGAGCTCCCAATCAACCTCCAGGTGTAATGGCTATACCTTTGCGAGCGGTGCTTATTGTGTGGCCCACGATACGAGTTCATGTGTCGGAACATATGAGAGAGGATCTTTTTGTTACGCGGCCGTAGCAGGCGCTTGTGGAGGAGCTACCTACAAAGCGGGGGCATATTGTTTCGGCTCAACATCGGGGAGCCAAAACAATAAGTACTGCGCAGCGGGAACGCCATCTTTATCGGCTGGTAAATGTTGGGATGGTAGCGGCGGTGAAGTAGACTGTTAGTAAAATTTTGCCGGATGAAATTCCCGGCAACATACCAAGTAAACAACTGCCCCGGGGATCCTCGTCTCCCCGGGGCACCCCTTGTTTTGCTATACTATAACTATGAGCAACTTTCAAACATTTATCCGCCAACACCGCCCGCTGTGCGTAGGGTACGAAAGTTTGCGTTGGCTGAAACACAAAATTTGTTTTTGGCCTTCGCGCACGCCGGTGTGGTACGGTTTTGATAAGCGCCCGGCAAACGGCGCGCACGAAAAATTCCCTCTAAACGCATCGTGGTACTGTATTGCCCGCCCGCTTTACATGCACGAGCATGTGTACTATAATTTGGATAACGCCCTGGCGGCCAACCCCAACGTCAAAGGGTTTGCGTTTGTGTTTTTTATGGGCATTGGCGATTATTTGTATGCTACGTCCGTTTTAGAAGCGCTCAAACAAAAATATCCGCAAATTCCTTTTTACGCCTATGTGGGGGGACAGTTTGACCGCAATAATTCCCCGCTGGTGGGGAAATTATTGGAAGAAAACCCACATTTTGAG
This sequence comes from uncultured Elusimicrobium sp., assembly GCA_902767385.1. GTDB lineage: Bacteria > Elusimicrobiota > Elusimicrobia > Elusimicrobiales > Elusimicrobiaceae > Avelusimicrobium. The sequence goes on along the minus strand of CACXHA010000131.1, from coordinate 24,661 downwards.
CGCGTATTTTATTTTAACGGCACGCGTCATCCGCTCATTTGGAAAAATTACGATTATTCGGCCGCGCTTAAAGATGTGCCGGAAAATTTTTTGGTAATTCCCGTATATTACGATTACGGCATTTATATCACACACCGGGTAGTCAGTTTGTTTCAAACCTTCGGGTTGCCGCTGCCGCAGGATGTGCCCGCGCCCAAAATGTATTTCCCTAAAACGGTGGCTCCCGTCGTTGAAAATTATTTGGCACTGGCGCGTACACAGGCCCAGTTCACTAAAGGCATTGTGTTTTTGCAATTAGATTCGCGCGGTTCCAACTATGTTTATCCGCATATGCAAGCGTTGGTGGACGGGCTTATTCAAGAGGGATATTTTGTGATGAGCGTAACCAAAGGTGGCCCGACAAAAAACCCGCAATATGTGGAAATTGATATTAAAAAATTAGCCATTAACCAAACATGGCAGTTGTTACATTTGCTCAAGCAAGAATTTCCGCTGTATGTAATTGCGGTAAACAGCGTGTTTTGGGCGGCTTCGGCGGGGCTTGATTTGCCCAATTTAGGTTTGCAACATTGGATTGATAAAAAAGTACACAACCTGTGGTACCCCAATATAGAAGTGGTGACTAATCATATTTATCCGTTTCTGCCGCGCGAAAAACAAATTTTTGCCCCGGCACAAAGTTATACCCGCCACAATAAAAAAATTATTGACTATAAACCCGAGTGGATCATCCGTTGGTTTAAACAAAAATTTGAAAAGGAGTCTGTATGAGTAACACCGGAACGTATGTGTTTGATAAAAAATTAGGGAAGTTGGTAAAAGTTTCCGATAAGATTCCGTCCTGCAAAAAAGGTTCTTCCGCTCATTCTTGTTGCGGTGGGTGCTGCTGTGGACACAACCACTAGCGCGGCGCTTAGCACGCCGCCTGCGCCGCGTGTACAAGTACTTTTTCACGCCGCACTAGCTGATTTGGCGGCCCAGCTTAAGCGCGCTTTTTTGCCACACTTGGCCGGGGGCGTGGGACTATTTTTACTGGTTTCCTACGTAACCACCAGCACGTTGTTTGCCACGTGGCCGACCGGCCTAAAGTGGGTGGCGGTAGCGGTTGTATTTGTTGTTTACGGTTTTGTTTCTTTCTTTTACTCTTTATTTACTACGTGTGTGTTTGCGCTGCGCCTGGCGTGTTTGCGTTGGAACGATTTTATTGAAGATGTACTGGAATTGATACAGAACCAAACGGCTGCTCAAGTGGCCGATATGAACGTGGGGCTTTCCAAGCCAGAAGCGGTCCGTTTAGTGCGCGGCAGCGTGAAAGAGGTGTTTGTTTCTTTGCGTAATGCGCAAAGCCCATGGCCGCGGTTGGTGCTGTTAATCGGGTTAGGTTTTTTGTCTTTAGCGGTGCGCGCGGTACTGCGTGCTAAAATTTTGAAATGGACGGGGCGCACCGTAAAACTGGGAAAATTATTTGCCGGGCGTGCTACGCTGGTAGGAGCCGTTTTTTTAAACTTGCACTTTTTTGCCACCGTACTGTTGGCGTTTTGCTACGCGGTGGGGGCCGCCGTGCTAGCGGTAAATATTTATTTTGTATTTTTACTTAAATAATAGTTTAATAAAGTATGCGTAGCTTTCTTATTTTATGGCTTGCGGTTTTAGCACTCCCGGTGTGTGGGCAAGATGTCGCTCGGCTCTTGGAACGCGCCCAAAAAGAAACGGATTTAAAAACACAGGTGGAACTGCTTAGCCAAGTGATTGAAAAATCGCCTCAGCATGTGGGGGCGTATCATTACCGCGCCGACGCCTACCAAGCCTTGGGGCAACCGCACAAAGCTATTTTAGATTATAACCGGGTAATTGCCTTGCGCCCAAAGGATCCGTTTCGCTACTACGCGCGCGGACTGGCGTATCAAAAAATGGGTGAACCCTCTTTAGCGGTGGCCGATTTTAGCAAAGCTATTACTCTAAAACCTTCCCACGAAAATTTTTATTTGGCTCGTGCGCGTGCTTATCGTTCTATGAGTAAATACTCCCAGGCGTTGGCAGATTATAAAAAATATGTGGGCGGAGATTGGAACAGCGCGTCGGTTAAATTATTGCACGAGATAATTCCGGTTAGTTTGGAAGCGTACCGCTATGAAGACGCACAAGCGCAATTAGATGCGCTAGAGCAAAAAGAGGATGATTCGGCGCAAAGACAAATGTGGCAGGGACGTTTGTACCAAAGCGAAAATAAATTAGACGAGGCCATTAGCGCCTATAGTAAAGCCGTTAACCGATCCCCCAAACAAGCCGGGCCGTATCAACTGCGCGGTAATGCGTTTAAAGAGCTGGGCGATTATGCAGCCGCGCTGGAAGATTATTCGCGTGTGCTCGCTTTAGCGCCGGACGCGTATTGGTTTAACCGCCGCGGACTTACCTACGAGGAACTCAAAGATTTTGAACACGCAAAGGCCGATTATTCCCGGGCCATTGAGTTGGACCCTAAATGGGCGGTAGCTTACAATAACCGCGGGTTTGCCAAACTAAATTTGAAAGATTTTGCCGGGGCCAAACAAGATTTTCAAACGGCTATTAAATTAGACCCTTCCGCTCCTACGCCGTATGTTAATTTAGCCGGCACGTACTGGACGTGGAAAAAAGACCGCAAAGAAATGTACAAAAATTTAGAGAAGGCACTTGCCCGCAATTTCAAAAATTTTGAAACACTGTTTAACGACGACCAAAAAGGGTGGTTGTTTAAGGGCGTTAACCAAACGGCTGAATTTAGAAGTATGCTTTACAAATAATTTCCCGCATATTTTTTATCCCGCATTTTCTTCAAATATAGTAAAATAATTGCATATCTTTTAGGGAGAAATTTACAAATGGACACAATTGCGCAGCTTGCCGGGGCTTGTAAGGCCCTTTTTTTAGAGCCGTCTTTACAAACTTTTTACGACGTAATGAACGGATTTAACGCCCTGATCTGGGGCCCGCCGATGATTTTTTTGCTCTTGTTCTTGGGAATTTATTTTACCGTTAAGTTGCGCTTTATCCAAAAATATACGTGGCCGGCCATGAAACTGTCCGTTGCCCGGGCCGATAGCGAAGGCATGGTCAGCAGCTTTGGTTCTTTGGCCGTAATGATTGGTGCTACCGTAGGTACGGGAAGCATTATCGGGGTTACCACCGCCGTTGCCGAAGGGGGGCCAGGTGCTTTGTTTTGGATGATTGTGGCCGGATTTTTCAACTTTGCCATTAAATACAGCGAGTGTATGGTAGCCTTTAAATATCGTATCCGCTTGCCCGACGGAGAATATGTGGGCGGGCCGATGTATTATTTGGCCAATATTTTGAAGTTTAAATGGTTGGGAATTATTTTTGCGGTGGGAACGCTGCTCATGGGTCTTACCGCTGGAAGCGCGTTGCAGACCAATTCCATTGCCGACGCACTGCGCGAAGGGTACAACTTAAACCCCTGGTATGTGGCGTTGTTTGTAGCCGTTGCCGCAGCCGTTGTAATTTTAGGCGGTGTAAAACGCATTGCCTCGTATTCCGAGTGGCTCGTACCGATTATGGGCAGTTTGTATTTGCTCATTGCCGTTTTGGTAATTTGCATGAATTTTACGCATATCCCGCAAGCTATTTTAATTGTGCTTAAAGGCGCATTTACCGGCAAAGCTGCCGCCGGCGGTGCGGTGGGAATTGGGATTATGGCTATTGTGCAAGCCATGATTCCTGGCGTAACGGCTGGTGTAACCCGTGCCGTACTGGCGACCGAGGCCGGGTTGGGCAGCGCCTCTATGGCCGCCGCGGCGGCCCGTACCCGCAGTGCAACCCAAATGGCTATTGTATCGGCCACGTCCGTATTTTGGGCCATCTTTATTTGTAGCTTAACCGGTATTGTGATTGTGCTGGCCGGGGATTACACCAACCCCAACGTGTATGCCGCTAACTTGTGCAACAGCGCATTTAAAACCGTTCCTTATATCGGCACGCCGATTTTGGTGTTTTCGCTGGTGGTGTTTTCGTTTACCACCATTATCGGTTGGGGATATTATGTGGAAAAATCACTCCAATTTTTGTGCAAAGGCTCTAACGTTTTAATTAAACCGGCCCGCGTGTTGTTTGTAATCTTGGTGTTTGTGGGCGGTGTAATCGGGGCCAGTTTCTCAACCGACTTTACGATTGCGGACTCGGTCCTGCGTACCGCCGAAGCCAATATCTCCACGCGTTTTATGTGGGCGCTTGCCATTTTGACCATGACCATGATGACCATTCCCAACATTTGGGCGTTGTGGTGTTTCCGCAAAGTGATTAACAAAACCACCCGCAAAAATTTGCGCGCTTTAGTAGGCAAACAAGCATGTATGGAACGTGCCGCCGCAGCCCGCGCCGCCAAGGCCGCCAAAAAGGCCGCTTTGGCCGCTCAAAAAGCGGCCGCCGAGCAGGAAATTGCCGAAGCCAAAGCGGCCGAGCGCACCTTCCTGGCAGCTAAGCGCGTGCGTAAAGATAAAAATGGTGGAGATTCCCGATAAAGGCACTCGGGAATGACTTTTATTTTGAAAAAACCCTCCTGAGCGGAGGGTTTTTTGGAAGTGAAGAAATTACTTTCCGGTGGAACCAAAGCCACCTTCCCCGCGGGAAGTATCCGAAAGCTCTGCCACTTCTTCAAACGTGGGATAAAGCGTAGGGAGCACCACCAGTTGGGCTACTTTTTGCCCGGCTTCAAATACAAATTCGCTGTCATTTAAATTATACATACACACTAAAAGTTCGCCGCGGTACGGAGCGTCCACCAGGCCCGCCATGGCTTTAATACCTTTGCTCTCTACCGAGCTTTTCCCCCAGATAATGCCGGATGTATTTTCCGGCAGTTCTACGGCAATTCCCGTACGCACTTTTACAATGTGGTGCGCCGGGAGTACAGTGCGTTCCAACGCAAATAAATCAGCGCCCGAATCGGTCGGGTGGGCACGTAAAGGAAGTTTTGCGCGGGGGTCTAGTTTCTTTACTTTCATAATTACATGAGTTTTTCAATTTGGTCCAGCGCGGTTTGCGCGTATTTTTTCTCTTCGGCAGAGCCGTTGTTTGCCAAAGCGGTAATTTGCGGAATAAGTCCCTTTAACAAGTGAATATCAAAACTGCGGTCCGACGAGTACGCAAACCCGTCCGGGTTGGCCAATACGCCCGCCATATATGCCGCCGCGCGCAACGCGTTGATGCGCTCGTTGGTGCGGGTGGATAAAATAGCAGTTTTCAGAGCGTTTACGCTATGCCCCGTCATAAAACCTAACGCTAAATCGTAAGTAGTAGCGGCCGGCTTTTTGTAGTTAAGGGATAAACCTTTGGTAGCTAACGCAAGCGCTTCTTCCGGCTGGGTGGCTAACGCCATAGCCAGTTGCGTTTGTACGGTGGCGTCCGTTTCTTTGCGGGCGCGTTTGTCCAGTTGGGCCAACGCTTGCGGTGTGTGCAACGTGCCCAACCAACGGGCCGCGGCGGAACGGACTTGCGGGTCAGAGTCGGCAGAGGCTTTTTTTAACAAGTTAAATAAGCTTTGGGAATCTTGCACCAGTAAATTCATCGCGCGTTGGGCAAAAGCCGGATCAAAAATATACAGGCGGATAATGTCTGTGGTGTGGGTGGTGTCGGCCGGATTGACGAGTCCGTAGGCGCCGGCAGCATAGGCTCGCAGCAGCGGGTCTTGGCTTTGCAAAGCGTCTTGTAACAACGGGGAAAGTTCTTCGTAGGCAGACCCCATGGACGTTAAAATAATGGCCGAGAAGACGGTTTTGAGCGGATTTTCGGCGCTGATAATTTGATTTAGTAAGGCCGGCTCATAGGCTTTGGCCGGGGTAATGCGTACTAAGCTGGCTCCGGCGGCAAAAATAGTGGCCGGGTCCTGCGCGGAGCGGAACAAGTGAAAGACTTGCTGGTTTTGCTGCGGGGTGCGCGTTTGTGCCTGCAAGAGCGGTAAATACGCGTTTAAATCTTGGGCTTGCGCGTAGCACAAAGCACACAAAAGAAGTAAAACAGATCCAGTTATTTTCTTCATACGTTTCATTATAGCAATTATTGTTCCCATGCGCTGCAATAAAAAACCGCACCCGGTTGCGCGGGTACGGTTTAAAATAGGGGTGGAAATGTTTACTTTTCTATAAGGGCTTCGGCAACGTGCTCGGGCACGACGGTTGCTTTTTGCCGGGCCGCCGCGCTAAGCGGATTGGTGTAAGCGTGTAAGCTGGTTTCGTCTTGTAACACAACAACTTTAGTAGAACCTAACGACAGTAAAAAGCGCAAATTGGTTTTAGTAGTCATAATATACTCCTTCAAAATCTATACTTTATTAAACCTGTTTTTGGGCCTTAGTGCAAGTGGAATTTGGACCTGTTTTTTCTCTAGGTCTTGCAAATAGGCCCTTTGTATACATCAAAATTTGTAAGTTGTCAACAAGTTTTTATAAAATTGTGGAAAACTTGTTTTGCTAGCAAAGAAATTATTTTTCGTCGATAATTGGACGGTGCGTTCCGTAAAATCTTCTTAAAATAGCAAGTTATCCACAGAAAAAACAACTTTTCCACAGGGGGCAGTGATAACAGTACTTGCCAAACTAACTAGCACATGCAAAAAAGCCTTAAATTCCCGTATATAAAGGTAGTTGTCCACAGGTTATGCACAGCTGTTTACAAGTCTGTTTACAAAGTGACTGTATTTTTTTATAATACTCAAAGGAGGATATTTATGAATTTACGCAAAATATTTTTAGTAGCTACGGTGTTTGCCTTGGGGTCTTGTGCCACCCAACCGCAAGGCGTAGATGACCGCCCCCGTAAAGCGGCGGAAGATCCCAATGTGATTGCGATGCAAGAAGTTAACTACAAACTGGCGAAACAAACTCCTACCCAGATGTACCGCTCCATGAAATTGCCGTCTATCAATTACGATTTTGATTCTATCCGCCCACCGGAGTATGCCTACCCGATTTTGGATAACGTGGTTACGGTCATGAAGGAAAAAGGAAATGTGCATTTGATTTTGGAAGGACATTCCGATATATTAGGTTCGGACGAGTATAATTACTGGCTCTCCGGCGCGCGCGCTTCGGCGCTGAAATCTTATTTAGTCAGCCGAGGCATTGAAGCGGACCGTATCCGTATCCACGCTTATGGAAATACGCGGCCCATTACACTGGATAATTCCAGTGAAGGGCGCTTAGTGAACCGCCGGGTAGATATGAAATTTACCAAGCGGTTGTGGAAGTCTGTTTACTAAGTATTTTGATGGATTGTAGCGCCCGGAGCCAAGGACGTTCCGGGCATTTGTTTTGAAAAATCCTATGCTCAATTTAACCAAACCTCAAAAAGAAACCGGTTATATGAAAGTAGTGCGCGTGCTGCTAGCGGCTACGTTTCTGGTCGTGCCGCTTATCTTTTTTACGGACCTGACGGCTAACCCGTTCTTTGCGCAAAACGTACTACTTTATTTGCTTATTGCGCTGATCTACGGCACATTGTTTGTTAAATTTTTACGCACACAAACGATTGATTTTACCAAAACATTCTTTGACTTGGCGTTTTTTGTGTATGTGATTGCCTGTGCGATGGGGTGGGTGTCTGCTTTTTCCAGCGCGCCGCAAGCTTTGCGCCAGACGCTTGTGTTTAATATGCTTAACTACGGTTCTCTGCTATTATTTGTGGCGGTGGGAGCGTATATTATTAGCAAAAATGTGGTGTTCTCCGGCACGATTGAAAGCAAAACCAATTACATTTTACTTTTCTTTGTGTGGGGGGGACTGTGGTATTTTTACCCGGCTTTAAAAACGCACGCTTCGTCGGAAACGTTTTGGGCGCAGTTGTGGGATTGGTATGGCGTGGGATTGTGGATAATCGGTATTTTTCTGGGCGTGCGGGTACTTAAAAAATTAACGCAGGAAAATATTTTTGTACTTATTTTTGTGGCGGTGTTTTTGGCGTGTTGTTATGGGGTACTCCAGGCGTTGGGGTTGGATTTTTTGTGGCCATTTGAAATTAACCAGTTTGCCACGCGCGCGTTTTCTACCTTCGGAAATCCCAACTTTTTATCTTCTGCGGTAGTTATGTTACTACCGGCCCTTTTAGTTTATTTCATGCGTACCGACAGCAAAAAAGATTTTGTGGTCTATGGGCTTTTGGTGTTGGTGTATGTCTTATATTTGTCTTTCGGGTTGGCGCGTTCGTGCTGGATTGGAGCGTTTTGTGCACTGCTTATGATGTGGATGTTCGGCACGTTGCGCAGCTTAATTTGGCAGCGCAAAGGACGTGTGTTTTTGCTGACACTTTTGGCGGTAGGCGTTGCGTACAGCTCCGTCTATATGCCTGGTCAGGGTGATGCCATTAGCCCGGTAAAAAACCGCGTGCTTGAAATGCGCCCGCTGGAGTTAAGTGATTTCGCGTTAGATATTAAAAAAGAACGGATTTTCCAGTCGCTACATCAGCGTTTACTGATGTGGGATACTTCCAAAGAAATTTTTTTGGCACGCCCGGTACTGGGAAGTGGCGTGGGGAATTATCAAATGGCTTTTGCCCAACACCAGCCCAAAACGTTGCTGGCTTATCCCGAACTGCGTGCCTTAAAAACTACTACCAATGCTCCGCATAACGAAATTTTATTTCAATTAGCTCAAGGCGGCCTGGTGGGCGCGGGACTATTCTTGTTTATGTTTATGGTGCTGTTTTTAGAAGTGAAAGATTTTGCCGTCCACAAAAAAGAAGGCGATAAAAAACAGTTGTTGCAGGCTATTTTCTGCGGTATTTTGGGAATGTTGGTAGATAATATGCTCAACATTTCTTTACATGCGGTAGTGCCGGCTTTTATTTTCTGGTGGTTTGTCGGGGCCGAAGTAAGCGGGGTGGGAAAAGAGGAAAGAAAAGTTACGGTTACGGCCAACCCTGTGACCAAAGCCGTTGCTTTTACGTTACTGCTTGCGTGCGTGGGTGTTTGTGTGTGGCAGGGGCTTTGGTTTGCCAGTGAATATGAATCTTTCGTCGGGCAGAAAAAAATAGCAGCCCAAAATTACAAAGGAGCTGTGCGCAATTTATCGTCGGCATTAACGTTGTATCCGGCTAACACGGAGGCGGGCTTTTTACTAGGGCAATTGCTTTTTAACCAACAAGAATATGAACAAAGTTTAAAGGTGTTAGAAAAAACGATGTCTGCCGCGGCTTACTACCAAGAAGTATATTATCAGGCGGCCTTGTCTGCGCTGGCGTTGCACGATACGACCAAAGCGTTACACTACTTGATGGATCACTTGCGTATTAATCCTTATCATTTGGAAGCGTATGAGTTGTTGGCTTCTTTGGTGAGCGAAAATATAACTTATGCTACTTTGGATGAAATCCACATGTTGGAACGTGGAATTTCCTTATTTCCGTACCAAACGCAGTTGTGGCAGCAGTTAGGAAATATCTATCAAAAGCAGGGGGAAACGGAAAAAGCAAAAGATGTTTATTTGCGTGGATTAGCGGTAGATACTCTCAACGGCGAGTTACTAAAAAGTGCCCAAAAATTTTATACCCAGCAAGAAGAACCACCCCTTTTGGCGCAAGCAAGCTTGTTGCAAACGTATCAACAAAAGACGGAAAAATTTCACAAGATGTCTGCGTATTATCAACATAAATTGCGAGAAAATGTGCAGGCCTACGTACAACAGTATCCGCAAGATTGGAATGGACAAATTTTGCTAGCGCGTATTTTTTCTTTAAGCGGTAATGATTTAAAAGCAGAAGAAATTTTGCAGCGTGTGTTAGCGCAGCGGCCGGATAATTTGTGGGCCCACTTGGCTTTGTCCTCTTTGTACTACAAAGCAGAAAATCGGGATAATTCCCGACGGGCACTGGAAAACGCTTTGTTTTATTATCCCAAACAGCCGACGGCAGTTTCGCGTCTTGAAACGTTGGATAAACTGAAGTAAAAAATCTGTAAAATTTTGATACAATTTTAAGTGGAAAAATAAACTATAAAAAAAACTTTACAAATCGTGCGAAATTGCTATAATAGCTATATCGGTGTTTGGTTGTAAAATTGAATCTAGCGCAAGGAACAAGTATTACATGAGCAAAATAAAAAGAAATGGCTGGTGTGTTTTAGCGTTACTGTGCAGCTTGTGTTTAACGGCAATACCCGTTAAAGCAGAATCTGCAGATAAACAATTGCAAAAAGGAATCGAAGCGTATCAAAAAAAGGATAAAGATAAAGCAATGGACTACTTCGTGGATGTGCTAATGAATGGAGATACAGAACAAGTAAATATTGCCAATAAATACATTAGTGCTATCCATAATGAAATGGGCGGCATTAAAACGCCTGTGGAAGTAGATGTGCGCTTTCCGGATCAACCTACGCAAACGTTAGTAAACCGGGCAGAGAATTTGGCTAACTACGGAACGGAAAAATTGGATACGTTGGCGACACAGTCTGAAGAAGTGGTGCGCCAGACTGAGCAGGCTTTGGGTGCGCCCAAAACCTTGACGCAGCAAATCGAAGAACGTCAATTGTCCGAATATATTCAAAATGGGGAGACCCCCGTAGTGCAAGAAAAATCGGCTACTCCCAAACCGGTTGTGTCCAAAGAGCCAGTAGCTACCCAAGCGGTGCAGCCGCAAGCCAACGCTTTGCAAACACTGCCGGAGGAACAGCCGGCACAAGGACAGATGCTAGCGGCCAGTTCTCTAGCGCCAGAACAGGCCGTTCCTACTTCCTCTTCCACGTTCGACGATTTAACCAGCCCGCAAGCCATTGAAGCGCGCAACCTCTACACCCAACAAAAATTACAGAGCATGACCGACAGCGCGGTGGCCCGTATTTCTGCTAATAACAAGCTGCACCTATATATGCGCCCTGACGGCAGACCCGATGCTTTGGATATTGATGATGATGCGTTGTTTTACAAAAATTCATTTCGTTCCGATGCTGTACAAGATTTAGACAATATTTTTGAGTTGTTGGCTTTGACTCAAGGGGCTCGCTATATCATTTTGCCGGCCGGTTCTTACACCGATGACGTGACGTTGGGAGGTATCCGCCAAGCCATGGCGCTTAAGTCTTATTTAGTTAAACGGGGCATTTCTCAAGGCAAGTTGTATTACAATATGGGGTTAGTAGATGAAGAAGTACCCGCACAATTTTCCAATTTAAAAGGTCTTTCCATTGTTTTTGATTATGATGCCAGTTTGCCTACCCGTGTATTAGAAAATGAAGAAAAAGAAAAAGGACCTCTTTTGAGCATGGCAGTTGTTCCTTCGTGCCATGCGATTGACCGTTCTTTAGGGGAAGCGTACGCCATTGATTTTTCTGTATTAGAAACGGTAGATACCTTGGATAACTGGACGTTGCAAGTGATTCAACATGGGCGCGATGGCAGCTATTATATTGTCCGCCAATTAGAAGGTTTTTCGCCGGTGTATCACCAAATTTTATGGAATGGCCGTAAAGGTATTATTGGGCCGGAACTTCCTTGCGGTAAATATACTGTAGTGCTCAGCGCAGTTGATTTAAAAGGAAAGAAACAAACGTTGCGTCGCCGCTTAGTGGTGCGCTGTGCACCGGACCCGATGGCTTCTTGCCAAATGGGAACTTGCCCCGCTAAGAAACAAAGGGGGCAAAAAAGTACTGTTGTAAATTATAAATCAAGTCGTTTGTGGAACAAGCCCGGGCGTGTGATGCATTGTTTGGGATGTGCGCAAGCAGCACAGGAAGCAGAGCAGGAAGAAACGTTTGTGCAGGAGGAAACCCAGGCCCAAGTTAACGTACAAGAGGCAGGGGCAGCGTCTTCTACCGATCGTAGTTCTTATACGGTAACGAAGACTGTTCGTAACGTTGTAACAGATGACGATACGATAAATAGCACCGCAACTTCTTCTTCACAGGCCTATGCGGACCTCCCTGCGCAAGAGTATAGTAGTGTTTCTTCCACCAGTGCGGTAGATAATCCGTATGGGGTTCCGTACGAGGAAGAATATACGGAAATTTCTTATTGAGTAAGTAGTTTTTGGGGAAAAGGGATTGTATGAATTTATCAGAGATTTTGATTGGACCCAACATGAAAGCCCATCCGGACTGCCTGGGTATTTATATAGGCATCGATGAGTTGTATGTTGCCCAAAGTGCTCGGCGTGATAGCGGGGTGGTACTGGAATCACTTATTCGGGTCCCTGTGAATCTGCTGGATAAGAGCCAACTGAAACCTTTAGATTTAAATGAATCGTTCTTTACGATGGAATATTGGCAAGATGCCTTAACGAGGGTAACTTCTAAAAAATCGTGGGATACGACTCAGGTAGTAGTCAGCTTAGCTCCTGAATTTTGCTTGTTGCGTCACTTTGTTATTTCTATTCCTCTCAAACGTCAAGAGTGGAAGGAAGGAATCCCTAACGAAGCGCGCAAATATATTCATTTCCCTTTTGATAAAGCGGTTTATTCTTACTACGCCTACGAATTTGAAACGGCTGCCACCAAACAAAAAAAATTGGGGGTGGTGTTTGCCATGACCTCCAAAACTACGGTTTCCCATTTAGAGAAAGGGCTTAAGGCGGTAGGGTTGGATCTTATTTCTGTAGAACCTTCTGCAGTTTCTTTGGGACGTACGTTTACGGACAATGATAAGGAAGCTGTAGGATCAGGCCGTATTTATTCCTTCTTTGGCAAAGAAATGGCCAATTTTATTTTTATGAACGGGACAGTGCCGATGTTGGAAAGAGATGTAGAAATTTCCGGCTCTATTCCTGCGGAGCGCCGCCGTTTTGAAATTGCTAATAGCGCAGAGTTTATTGCTAAACAATTAGAACGAGACCCCTTTGAAGAGGCTGTTGTAATTGGGTACAACAGTGACCAGTGGACTGCCGCGTTGGAAGCAGATTCCCATAAGCCGGTGCGCAGGTGGGATTTAAGTGAAGTGTTTGGAATTGAAACGAAATCCTCTGGCGAGGTGGCTGCTATTGGAGCGAGTGGAAAATTCTTTGATACGAAGGTTCCGGATATTGATTTTAATAAAGGGAAACGTTTAAGTGCTTATGAGTTTACTGCCAGTTGGACCGCTTGGAAGATTGTCATGGTGCTAGTGGTCTTGATGCTTTTATATACGGGGAAAAGCTACATGGAATTGGTTATGGCCAATTATTCCTTTAAGCAAAAAAAGGCAGTAGAAGAGCAGGTCATTGAAGATTTTAAAGGACTTTCTGCCACTCAATTGCAGACGAACCTAGATAACCTTAAAAACCAAAATGAGGTTTTGACGGATGTGTATTTAAATAGTCCGTTGATTACTCCTATTTTAACCAGTGTGGCACAAGCTATGTTACCCAAAATGTGGCTAACTAAAATAAATTTTTCCAGTACGTTTCCACCTAGGCGGCAAGGAGAAGGAAGACTTGTCTTAGAAGGTATATTGGCTTCAGGTAAGGAAAGCACCGAGGACCTGTTGTTAGGTGGGCAGTTCAAGGAATCGGTGGCTAAGCAACCTGCCTTAAAACGTCTGTGTCGTAATATAAAGATGAGCTATGCTACTCCTTCTGTTAGTACGGGAAGAAACGCTAAAAAGAAAGAGGGCACGGAATTTGTGTTGTCTTGTGAAAACGAATCAAGAGGGAGAGGACGATAAGTATGGCTTTTGATTTTGAAGCAATCAAAAAGAAATTATCGATTGAGGCGATAAAAGAGCAGTTTTCCAAAAAGTCGACCTCCGGGGGCGCTGCGAAAAAGAAGACTTTTTCCAGTAATCCCAAAATTGCTAAAATACAACACAATTTAGAGGATTTACAAGTTACTTTCCAGGAAGGGAAATATAATTTATTTATTAGACAGTTTGTGGTGCTGGTGCTTGTGTTTTTAGCGGTGCGCTTTTTGTGCGGAAAGTTTGCTCAAAGCCGCGCCGCCATCAAAGATAAAATTGCGGCTATTAATATTCAACGTAACAATAAAGAGGAATATTTAAACAATAAACAACGCTTGTTGCAACTGGAGCCGCTTTTCCCGGATTTGGCCAATAAGAACGATTGGTTATTGCGCCAGTTGATTAGATCTTTTGATTTGCACAAAATGACCCCTACGGTGGACGGAAATGTGGCTGAAACGGCGGGGAAGGAATATTTAATAGTTTCTCAGCCGGTCAAATTTCAGCAAAGTTTCTCTCGCATGGGGAAACTGATTGCGGGTATTGAAAACGGAGATAATTTTTTACGTATTTCGAATATTTCAATTACCAAATTGACCAATCCCGATGCTTTGGGAGAAAATGAAGTAGTTGCTACATTTAATACCATTTTCCCACGGGAAAAGTATGGGCCTAAATTATTTAAAGATTACAACGAGCAAATAAAGAAATTGCAAGCTGCTCAGGGAAAACCTTCTCAAACGGCCACTGCCAAGCAAGGAGGAAAGAAATGAGATACCGTGTATTGAGTGCCTTGTTGGCAGGATCTTTAGTGTGTGGGGCGTTTTCCGTTAGCGTAGCTCAAGTGGAAGATGCGGTTAGTGAGGAAGAACAAGAAATGCAAACGGATAGTTCTTCCGACCGTAGAAGCATTACCAAACCGAACGTAAAGTTTTCATTGCCTGGCAACAAGGATCCGATGCTCTCGCCGGATGATATATTGCTTTTAAAACACCGCGAGAAATTGCGCTTGCAGGCAGAAGAGGCTGCTCGGCGCCGTCGTGAGGAAGAAGAAAAAAGGCGGCTAGCGGAAGAAGAACGCCGCAGACAGTGGGAACTCATGCTTATTAAAGATCCGACTGTTTTGGTGCGTAACCAAATTCGTGTTGACGGACTTATTGATAAAGAAGTGCTTATCGGTGGGAAATTATACACCGTGGGTAGTGTTTATAAAGGGGCCAAGATTGTGAAAGTAGGAGCGGATTCAGTTACGTTTTCCTACAAGGGACATAAATTTGTAAAGAAGGTTAAGTTATAAGTTGTATTTGTTTAATTTGACGTACACTCACACAGGAGGATAAATGATAAAACGTATAGCAGTAATGTTGGCCGGGATTGCCTTGGGATTAGTTGGAACTGCGTTTGCACAGCAGGAACGCCAAGTACTTCCTCGGGCTGTTTCCTTGACGGAGGATGTCAGTGTAACTGAAGAATCCCCCGCTACGGACCTGTACAAAGAGGTGGAAGTTTCTTCTCCCTTAGATAGAAAAGTGTCCATTCGGGTAGCGAATGTGCCGATATCGGCGTTCTTAAATAGTATTACTACCCAAGCGAAAATTAACTTTATTATGAGCGAAGAATTCGCGAATAAAAAAGTAACTGCTTCTTTGACCCGTGTAACAGTGAGAGAAGCTTTGGATACTTTGCTGCGGGTTCATGGACTTGCTTATCAACGTATTGGGAAGAGCGACAGCTATGTGGTAACCAAACGCTCTAACGAAGCACCGGATACCATTACCAAGATTTACACCCTTAGCTATATTTCCTTGCAAGGGGTAGGGTCGGCCCAAAGCGAGCTTAACAGCATTATGCCGCAAGATGTTACTACGGGCGGTAATTCCATGAATTTCCCCTCTATGGGTGGTGGCTTAGGTGGTATGGGCTCCTATGGCGGATATGATTCCAACGGTATGACCAACAACCTGCGTATGGGTGGAGGAGATTCCTATGCTACGGGTTCTACCATTACGGGTATCATAGGTAGCATGTTATCCCCGGTGGGTAAAATTGCGGTAGATCCCCGCACCAACAAACTTATTATTACGGATGTGCCGGAAGTTTTCCCGCAAGTGGAAAATATTTTGGCTGAGTTAGATATTAAACCTCCGCAGATTTTAATTGAAGCACAAATTGTGGAAGTCAACAAGACCAGCGGTCTTAGCTTGGGATTTGAATACGGTGGTGCCGATGGGACCATGGCCTCTATTAAAGCTCCTAGCCGCGAAATTTACTCTGATTCCTTCCGCAGTGGTCCCAATAAATTACACGGGTGGGATTGGATCTTGCCCAAAAAGGATGAATCCGGTACTACTTCAGGGACCAGCAGCAGCGGTTCTACCGGTTCTGGTTCTACTACCAGTACCACTGATACTAACTCAGAAGCTGGTGTGCTCAACTTGGCTGCCTTTAACATTGTGTTAAAAGCCTTGTTGACCCGTGGGGAAGCCAAATACTTAGGTAAACCAAAAGTAGTAACTTTGAACAACAAGACCGCTACAATTACTACTACTACGGATGCTACGGTAGGCCGTACGGTAACGGATTCAGGCAGTACGACTGCAACCGCTACATCTACCAATTCAGCTGAACGTAAACGGGTGGGTTTAACGTTGCAAGTAACCCCGCAAGTAAACCGGGAAGGATACGTCACGTTGTACGTACAACCTACGTACTCTGATGTCACGGCTTCTGGTTTTTCTTTCTCGTTGGATACCATTACCCGTGCAGCTTCTACGTTGGTACGTGTAAAGAACGGACAAACGGTCGTAATTGGTGGGTTGTTAACCTCCCGCGAAACCGATCAAACCCGTAAAGTACCGCTCTTAGGAGATATTCCAGTTTTGGGTTGGCTGTTTACAAGCCGTTCCAAATCTAAAACTACGACGGACTTAGTTATCTTTATCACTCCGACCATTTTAGCGGAGTAAGTGTGAGCGTTTTGCCTGTCCCTGCTTAGGCAGGGACAGGCCTGTATGTACCCAATTTACTAAGTAGCAGAGGAAAGGCATGGCGGAACAAATTAATGAAATTTTAGTGGCGCAAGGTAAAATCACTCCTGATCAGGATAAGCAAGTCCAGCTGTATGCCAAGCAAAATAATATTTCGATTGCCGAGGCCGTTTTGCGTTTGGGCTTTGCTAACGAAGAGCAAGTGACCATAGCCCTTTCTAAACACTTTGCTATTCCTTATGCATCTAAAGAAAACGGTATTTTAGTTCCGGAGAGGGAACAAAATTTACAAGAAATTATATCCGAAAAATTTGCGCGCGATAATATGGTTGTCCCTTTGTTTATGGAGGACGATTCATTAGCGGTTGCTCTTTTGGATCCTACCAATTTATTTTTAATTGAAAACTTACGGATGATGTCCGGCAAACAGATTCAGCCGTTCATCGCCACCAAATCTCAGTTGCTTAGTGTAATTGACTCGTTCTATGCCAATAAGAACTTGTTGGAAGAGGTGCTAAACGAGGCTATAAACGCGCCCGAAACTGCTTCTGCCGAAGGGAGTGACGAGGACGTAGAGGTAACAGGAGTATTGGATTTGGATCGTATGAATCCAAATTCTTCCCAATACGTCAAACAAGTAAACGCTATTTTGCGTCAGGCCATTGCGGAACGTTCCAGTGATATTCACTTAGAGTTGTTTGATGAACGCGTCAGCTTGCGCTTCCGTATTGATGGTTCTTTGTATGAGCGTACGGCCCCGGCTAAAGAGGCGGTAAACGCAATTATTTCCCGTATTAAAATTCTATCTAAACTAGATATTGCGGAAAAACGTCTTCCGCAGGATGGAAGTTTTACCATCCGTTATCAAAACCGTTCCATTGAAGTTCGTGTGTCTGTATGCCCGGCCGTATTTGGAGAGAAGTTGGTGCTTCGTATTTTGGATAAAGGATCCGGTGAAATGAACATTGATAAATTGGGGTTTGAGCCGGATCAGAAGAAAGCCTTTTTGGCAGCTGCTAATTTGCCGCACGGACTTATTTTCTTAACGGGGCCGACGGGGTCTGGTAAATCTACAACGCTTAGCGCGGTACTTACCACGATTCGTACAAGCGAGCTCAATTTTATGACGTTGGAAGACCCGGTGGAATATAAGTTGGCCGGGATTAGTCAAGTACAGGTGAAACCGGCCATTGGGCTTACCTTTGCCGCGGGGCTTCGTTCTTTCTTACGTCAAGACCCAGACGTAATTTTGGTAGGGGAGGTTCGCGATAATGAGACGGCGGAAGCTTGTTTAAAAGCGGCCCTTACGGGACACTTGGTGTTTTCTACTTTACACACCAATGATGCGTTAGGGGCGGTGCCTCGTTTAATTGATATGGGGATGGAACCGTTTTTGTTAGCTAGCTCTTTGGCTTTGGTAGCGGCCCAGCGTTTGGTGCGCATCTTGTGCCCATATTGCAAGGTGCCCCATATTCCGGACCCTGTTACCATGGACCGTATTATTAAAGAGGGACATTTAAATCCGCGCGATAGTTCTTCGTGGACGTTCTTTAAATCGGTAGGATGTCCTAAATGTTTCGGAACGGGCTTTAGCGGACGTCGTGCTATTTTTGAAGTATACCGTACAACCGAAGAAATGCGTAACATCATTTATAAATCGCAAGATTTAGTCGCGCTTAGAAAGGCAGCCAATGCGTCGGGTGCGCTCAATTTACGTGCCACTGGTTGGCACAAAGTAATCCGCGGTTTAACGACCGTAGATGAAATTTTAAGTGTAACAATGTCGGACGAATAAATATTTGTAGGGGTTATAGCATATGCCGAAATATACATATAAAGTGAGAGATGAACGCGGTAAGACATTTACGGGTTCTTATACTACAGATAATAAGGACCATCTTCGTACCGCCTTGCAAAATAGAGGATACTTGGTATTAGATATTACGGAAGCAACCCAAGGGTTGTTTGTATCTAAGTCAGGTTCAAACCGTCGCGGTGGAAAAGTGCCGGGGCACGTGTTATCCTTTTTTGCCGAGCAGTTATCCACCTTGATTTCAGGAGGTGTGCCTTTGGTTAGAGCCGTTGCGCTCTTGGGGCAATATTCTTCGAACCAGACGCTAGGGATGGTACTTACGCAAATAGCGCATGATATTGCCGGCGGTCAATCCCTCAATGAGGCTATGGCGCATCACCCTAAAACATTCTCCCATGTGTGGTTGTCCTTAGTACAAGCCGGTGAAATGGGGGGGCAGTTGTCCGAAACGCTCATGCAGCTTTCCATTTACACTAAAACGCAGGAAAACATGAAAAGTAAAATTATTACTGCCATTACCTACCCGGCTATTTTGACGCTGGCGTCTATTGGTGTACTCATTTACTTTATCGTAGGGATTGTGCCTACATTTGCCCAAATCTTTGAGGATTTTAACTTGACTTTGCCGATCCTCACGCTGATGGTACTTAAAGTTTCCAGTGCCATTACCAACCATTTGGTAGCTTTAATTTTAACCATTGTGATCTTGGTGTTTGCGTTCCGCCTTTATGTTCGTACGCCTAATGGTAAAAAGCGTTGGCATACGTTCTTGTTGTCTATGCCTATTTTTGGAAATTTTCTCAAGAACATTTATTACAACCGGTTGCTTTCCACGCTCTCTACGTTGTTGCGCAGCGGTGTGACGATTTTAAATGCCATTGGCGTATTGGAAGAATCCTTTGAGGGCAACGTCATTATCCAACAGGCACTCAAGCAAGTGCGTGCAGATGTGGCTGCCGGTAAAGCTATTTCGGATTCTTTTGCTGCCACTGGGGTATTTCCCGGCCTGATGGTAGAAATGATGAAAATGGGGGAAGAATCCGGTAAATTGCCGGGCATTATTGCCACCCTGTCTAAATTCTATGCCGATAGCGTAGACCAGTTTATTGCCCGTTTCTCGGCGGTAATTGATCCGATTTTGATTGTGGGGGTAGGTGTGCTGATCGGTATTATTGTGGCCTCTATCTTCTTGCCCATCTTCAAACTGTCTCAAATCGGCAGTTAAGGAGCTTTTACAGTACAGAAGTGGCGGGAGAAAACTATGTTTAGTAAGAAGGGATTTACGTTAACAGAAATGTTATTTGTAGTGGTTATTGCTGCGGGGATTTTGGCTTTAGCGCTACCTTCTTATAGAAAAGCTAAGGATCGTTCCCAGTATCAAGCTGCTACTGGAATGCTAATGGACTTGGGAAATGCGGTGGAAGCCATCACGAACGATTTGGCAATGCAAGGAGTCAACGTATCAGTAACTACCGGCGATAGTACTTATGACAGTGTTGTGAGTAGTGGGCCTTCTATTGAGACACAATACAAAACCCTTAAAGAAATTTATTTAGAAAGTCCGACTTCTGCCACAGTATTAAAGATGTTAATTCCTTTTGGTTACTTAGGTTCATTTACCAATCCGGGCGGATATAATTATTATGTGGGTACAGGTCCAAGCGGAGGTTGTGCTGAAAATACTACCGGTACAGTAGTAGCTTGTATGCTTAAATCGAGCGCAGATAGCGCAGATTGTTTTAAAGGAGCCCGGTATTATCAAGGCGGGCGGATACAGACTATACGTGGGGCGGATTGCAAGAACAGTGACAATAGTAACTAGATTTTGGAATGTAACGGGAGAGTGTATGTTTCTTAAGCGGAAAGGATTTACTTTGATTGAGCTGATTATTGCCGCAGCCATTGTAGGGGCGTTGGCGGTGTTTGCTACGCAGACATTTCGCCATTCGGCGTCGGATATACGTGTTCAAGATGCCAAAAGCCGGGCCAAAGTGATTGCCATGGCTGCCCGCCGCATGAAATATGATAACCCAACGGTCACTTTTGAAACAAGTGCCGCATTGTCGGACGAAATTTTAACGGCGCGTAATACAGCGGCTACGGAGACGTGTTCTCTTATCAGTGTGGATTTACAGACGTTGATAGATTGCGGTTATTTGGAATATCGCAAATATTTAGATCCTAATTTTCAATTTAAGTTTTCTGACAATGATGGAACGATTTGTGTAAAGATAAATCCAGGAGGGAGTAAAGTGATTGGCGGTGCGGATGATACGTTTTGCACCAATGGGGATTTGGTGACGGCACATACGGGGGCATTTCAATGAGCAAAGGTTTTACATTAATGGAAATTTTGGCCGTTATGTTGGTAATTGCGGTAATCGCCTCGTTTGCGTTGCCGGCTCTCCGTTCGGTGCGTGCGGAAGTGTACTATCACCGTTCCAAGACGGCGGGTGTTAAACTGGCAGAAGCAATTCGCTCTTATTACCACGATAGCAAAGGATTTTTGCCAGTCATCGGGACTATTAGCGGGGATACGGTGGCTAACCAGTCTTATACCTGTGACAGGTCCAAACTGGCCGGAATTCCCGGACAAGGGACGACAGTAAGTATGGACCAGCTATTTGCCTGCGGTTATTTGTCTACCAAAGATTTTGCAGGGCTTCCGTATACATTTACCGCGAGTGGTTCTGGTAACTTTTTAGTGCAAGGAGTTGGGCAAGATAGTGAAAAAGCCGGGCGATATAGGACCAGGACGTTTACAATCGCACGTGATATGAAAATTACAGAGCCATTTGCTGATTAGTAAGGGACCTATTTATGAAACGTATTTTACGCAGTAAAGCGGGTGTAACCGTCTTGGAAGGAGTGATTGCTCTGGGGCTACTGGCACTAGTGGCCGCAGGGTCTTTTGGGGTATTGTTATCGGCTTCGCGGCAAGATTCTATGCCGGATATCCGGGAAGAAATGTCTTACGCGGTAGAAAAAGCCAATGATTTACTAAAAGTTTATCTGCAGGCCTCACAAACGGGGGAGGTAGGACGCAACTATTTACCCAGTACTTTAGCACAAGGGTTATGTGGTAATGATGCGACTCCTCTGGCTGTTAATAATCCTGGTAACTCCAATGATGTTCATCGTATTAATTGTTTGTTGCCGCCTATTTGTGATAAAAATAATCATTCCAGTTTTTCTTATACGGTGGCTGTTCGTGGGGCTCAAGCGGGGAAATTATCCCCAAAAAGCCGGGAAGGGACGCCCTCTACGTACGGCACACCCGCGTATGGAGAAGAGTATAGTATGAATTCGGTTGGGTCAGGCTATCAAATTTCGTATAAGATTTATTGCAACGGGTACGAGTTATGAACAATAAAAACGGATTTACATTGACGGAAATTTTATTGGCAGTCATGATTGTGGGTGTTATTGGAATTGCATTAGCTGCTTTGACCACGGCTGCCGTGCGCGAAAGCGGAGCCGGCCGTACCCGGCTGATGTTGCGCAACCAAATTTCGCTTGCGATGCGTCAGCTGCGCCAGGATATACACGAATCGACAGCAGCTACAGGCACGGGAAACGGTTTGACTTTATCTCAAGATAAAAAAATCGGGCCGGACCATCAAAATACAACCGTGACGTATACATATTCCGATAATCAAATTACACGGAGAAAAGGCAGTGCCGCTTCAACCGTTTGGCTAAATAATGTACTTAATGAAACGGTTGGTAACTTTGTTTCGCCACGTTTTGAATTGTATAATACAGGAAACAGTCCTGTAAATTCCGTATTACGGGTAACTTTAATTACGGGTGTTGACGACGGAAAAAATATTGTCATAAAAGAAGCGGTGGACGAAACCTTTATGCTGCCGCATGGTTTTGCGATCAAAATTGATTGACGGGGGAACAAATATGATACGTAATAAACGCGGAGCAGCTTTACTGCAAGTGCTCATTATATCAGCCGTATTAGCGGGTATGGCTACTATGATTTTACGTGCCACTTTGTCCCGTACGGTGGCTTCCCGCCAAAGCCGCCATGCGGTGTCCGGCCAAATGATGATTGAATCTTGTATGGCGGAAATAAATGAGATTTGGGCCTCTAAAACGTCCGAAGCATACGCGCGCGATTTAGCCGTTTGCCGGATGTGTGATCCTACCCAGGACAGTTCCGAAAAAGAGGGGAATTGTACCGGTGATAGTACCCAAGATGAAGAGGTAAAAAACCTTTTTAATGTTGATGTTGCAAAAAATAAAGTACACAAATGCAATTCAGTGGGCGGTCCTAACGGGCAAAGCCGTAATGTTTATGCTGTAATGGATTCTTCAGGGAATTCCGATTTTCCGTGTAAGATTAATTGGTATATTCCTAACGGAACGGATGTTTTATAAGGGGGGCTATGCGCTATTTAGCCACTTTATTACTATTTGTACCGGTGTTTAGTTGGGGACAAACGCCCGCGGTCGAGATAGAAGTTCCCTCTGCGGTTACTGCGCCGTCCTCTTCCGTAGATTTACTCAAACAAGCCACTCAAAAAGATTCTCCGTTTGCTGCCCCGGCTTCTAAAAAACCGCCTAAGGTACCGCGTCCGCCCAAGCCGGCAGTTTCCGCAAAGCCGGCTGCTAGTAGCGGGACTACCTTGGATATGCCGCTTACGATTGGCGGATCTACCACTACGGTACAAGCCGCGGTTGCTCCGGCGGCTCCCAAAAAATCAGCTAAACCGCGTCCCAAAGCCGAGCCCGAGCCGACGGTGGCTCCCGCGCAGGAACCGGCGGCAGAACCGGTTGAAAATACCGAGGAAGAAGATGCTGCCGATGCCGAATTGGAATATGCCGTTAAAATGTTGGAAAAATCTAAGCAAGAGGCCTCTTCCGGGCGTGCTGTTCCGCCTCCGGCTGCTAAAAACAAGCCCAGCAAAGTGCCCTCGGCCACCAAAGCGTTTAACCCCAATGCCTTCCGTCCGGGGGTGACGTGGGTTCCTTCCAAAAGCAATCATTTTGATATTTACACCCAAAAGGCCGAAGGGGGGATTTCTTCCCCCAATATGGCTATGACGTTTGAAACCGCTTACGACACGCTGCGGCGGTTTATCCCGTGGATGATGTCCGGGCGGGTGCGCGTGTTTGTGTATCAGGACCATAATTCCTATCTGCGCTACGAGCCCGAAGCTAAAGCTTGGACGCGCGCCATTGCCTACCCCACCCGCGGGGAGATTGTAGTGTATGACGAGCCGGGCAAAACCCAAGAGCTTAAAGAGGTTTTTGCGCATGAGCTGACACACATTTTTACCCAACAATTTTTTGATAAACACCAAACCGGGCGCATCATGACGCCTACTTGGTTAGACGAGGGGTTAGCTGTATTGGTGGAAGACCAAATGTTCGGCGGCAAGGGTGGCCCTTGGGACCGCGATTACCGTACGCTGCGCTTTGAGCGTGACCCCAGCACCATGCCGGCTGATTTTGGCTCTCACAAAATGTTTGGTAGCTTTGAGCCCAAGCCATTTGTGCCGGTTTCCCAACGTGGGCAAAAGCCGGGTCCACGGCGCGGTAAGCCGGTGCGTTTGGAGCCGTTTGAAGATTTCATGCAGGAGGGCTCTTTAGAAACTGCCGAGGGAAAAGGCCGGGTACAAAACTGGTATTTGCAAGCATATTTAATGGTACGGTTTTTGCTAAATCCGGCGGGGGGGACCTCTCCTTCCAACCGGATGCAGTTTGAGCAATTTACCCGTTTAATTGCTGACGGGGAAGCGGTGCGCAACCCAACAACGGGGTTTTTAGTCAAAGATGCCCGCGGTAAACAAGTGTATGAGCCGTACTCGGTAGAAAAGGCACTTAGCAAAGCGTATTATTACAGCAATATTTCCGCGTTTGAAGATAACTTTTGGAAATGGCTAAGTAAATAAAATAGATTTTACGAAGAGAAAAGCCCCCAACTTGGGGGCTTTTTCATTATAACGCTTTCAAATTCCGACGCCTCACTTCGAGGGATTTGCCTTCCGGTAAAATTCCCGACGGAATTTTCCTGCAGGCCGGGCTCGCGGTACTCGCCTTTGCCTAACGGCAAAACTCGTACAACGCTACGCCTTTCAAATCCCGACGCCACGCAAAGCAGTTTGCGTGGCTCCATCCGTTAAATTTTAAGGACCCCCTTGCGGGAGCCCTTAAAATTCAACGGAGAGGGAGGGATTTGAACCCTCGAAACCTTGCGGTTTACAGGTTTTCGAGACCTGC
>CACXHA010000130.1 GCA_902767385.1 uncultured Elusimicrobium sp. | reverse complement strand
TATTGTGGTACAGCCCGGCTAAGCAGTGCCACGTGTTCTAATAATACGTGGACTTACAGTTGGACGGGATGCTCGACACCAACGTATGAAAAGAATACCAATTATTCCTGCAGTACTGTAAAAGGTAGCAATTATTGTGGTACAGCCCGGCTAAGCAGTGCCACGTGTTCTAATAATAAGTGGAATTACAATTGGACGGGGTGTAGTGGCGTTCCCGATTTGTATTATGATATGAGGGAAGATAGTAGTTGCGATTTAGGATATAGAATGTACGAAAATTGTTATACCACCTGTACCAACAACCAGTGGGTAAAAGAAACCTATGCAGGGTGGTGTGCAAGGCAGTGTGATATAGCGGGTAAAACAGGAGGCGCAAATTGCCCGATCATAGGTGGACATTGTCCGATACCAGATTGATAGTACAGCTGCAATTTAGTTCTTTGAATTGCCCCGGGCGTGAGCCCGGGGAGTTTACATTTTCACGCCAATATTTCTTATGCTAAGTCCGTTAGAGAGGCCGTTACTTGCGCCAGTGTTAGCTTGGCGGCCCCCAACTCGGCTTTGGTTTTGTCAATTTGCTCTTGCGGCGCATGTTTTAAGAAGTTCTCTTGCGACAAGCGCGCTTCACGCGACGCGATATTGGCTTTGGCAAGAGCGAGGTCTTTTTCCAAGCGTTTGCGTTCTTTTTCAAAGTCAATAAGTCCGGTAAGCGGCACATAGATCGTCAAGTTTTCAAACGTGGCGGTAGCCGTTTGTTTGGGCTTGGCTTGGTTGATGCCGATGGTTAAGGTTTCTACCTTGGCCATCAGTTTAATGTAGCTTTCATACGCGCGGACTGTTTCCAATTCCTTTTCGTTCTTGGCTGATATTACCGCGGTAATTTTTAAGGCCGGGGGTACGTTAAATTGGCTGCGAATCGTGCGGATTTGTTTAGTAATGCCTTGCACAATTTGCATTTTATGTTGCGCTTCTTGGCTGGTCCATGCGTCGCTGGCTATGGGGTAGGAATCATTAAGCAAAAATTCCTCTTTGGCCCCTACGTATGGGCGTAAACTGGCGGCAATTTCTTCGGTCACAAACGGAATAAAGGGGTGCAGGGCTTTGAGCGTGTTGTATAAAATGTGCACGCAAAGCGCCATTACTTTTTCCTTATCCGCAGTTTGGAAACGTTGCTTGGCCAGTTCAATGTACCAATCGCAAAAATCATCCCACAAAAAGTGATAGAGCGTGTTGGCAGAAAGAGCCAGATTGTATTTTTCAATACCTTCGCGCGCAGTTTTCATAGCGGCGGTAAAGCGGTCCAAAATCCATACGTCGGCTAATTCTTTTACGTCCGTAGGCATAGCCAGAGGCCCTGTGATACCTTCCATATTCATCAAAATAAAGCGCGAGGCGTTGTAGAGCTTGTTGCAGAAATTACGCGCACCTGTGATGCTTTCTTCGCTATATGGAATATCTTTGCTAGGCACTGCTTGCATGAGAAGTGAAAAACGCACCGCGTCGGTCCCGTATTTGGCGGTCATATCCAAGGGGTCAATGACGTTGCCTTTGGATTTGCTCATTTTTTGGCCGGATTTATCGCGGATGATTCCGTTTAAGTATACGTCCTTAAAAGGAAGTTTCCCGGTGAAATTAAGCCCGGTCATTACCATACGTGCTACCCACAGGTACAAAATTTCGTACCCAGTTACCATGACGGAGGTGGGGTAAAAGTGTGCCATTTCGGGCGTTTTTTCCGGCCAGCCAAATACAGACATGGGCCATAAAGCAGACGAGAACCACGTATCTAGCACGTCAGGGTCTTGCACTAAATCGTGCCCATGACAATGCGGGCACTCGGCCGGTTTTTCAAAGCTGACAATCGGTTGTGCGCCGTCTTCAAACGAGACTTTGGTGAGTTGTTCTTTGCCTTGTAAATCGGTGGCAAAGGTAAGGCCGCCTTTGCTGCACTCGCGGCAATACCACACCGGGATGCGGTGCCCCCACCAAATTTGGCGCGAAATGCACCAATCTTGTATATTTTTGAGCCAATTTAAAAAGGGGTTTTTCCAGTTAGCCGGGTGGAAAGCAAGCTCGCCGGTTTCGGCCGCTTTAATGGCCGGGGCGGCGATTTCGTCCATTTTTACGAACCATTGTTCGCTCATAAACGGTTCAATGGCGCTTCCGCAGCGGTAACATTTGGAAACGGCGTGATTGTATTTTTCTTCTTTTACCAGCAGGCCGGCTTCGTCCAAATCTTTGACGGTTTGTTTGCGGCAGGCATCGCGGTCCATACCGACGTATTTTTCGGGACAGTTGACCATTTTGCCTTTGTCATTAATGACGGTCATAATAGGCAAGTTGTGGCGTTTGCCGACTTCGTAGTCCGTCGCGTCGTGGGCCGGAGTGATTTTTAAAGCACCGGTTCCAAATTCCATTTCCACCGCCTCGTCGGCGATAATGGGGATTGGGCGGTTAGCAAGTGGAATAATCACTTTTTTGCCTACCATAGCGGTAAAGCGTTTGTCTTTGGGGTTGACGGCGATAGCCGCATCGGCGTAAATCGTTTCGGGGCGAGTGGTGGCAATGACAATTCCATCGCTACCGTCTTCGCCTTTGTAGCGCAGGTGCCACAGGTGGCCGTTTTCGGGCAAGTGTTCTACTTCAATGTCAGATAGTGCAGTGGAACAGCGTACACACCAGTTAATTAGGCGTTTGCCGCGGTAGATATACTTTTTATCCCACCATTGTTTAAAACATTCATATACGGCGCGGGCGCGTTTGTCATCCATGGTAAAACGAATATCCGAAAGGTCCAACGCCCAGCCCATTTTGCGAAATTGCGTGTAAATAGCGTTGCCGCACTCGTTATACCAATCCCAGACAACCTTGACAAATTCTTCACGCCCTAGGTCGTGGCGGGATTTGTGCTGCTCTTTGGCTAGTTTCTTTTCAATGACATTTTGCGTGGCAATGCCGCCATGGTCGGTGCCGGGAACCCAGTAGGCATCTTCACCAAACATGCGGTGCGCGCGGATTAAAACATCCTGCAACGTGTTAGTACTGGCGTG
>CACXHA010000129.1 GCA_902767385.1 uncultured Elusimicrobium sp. | reverse complement strand
GATCACTAATACAACCAATAAAACAAGTGCTACCAGTAATAAGATCAGTTTTTTCATAATTATATTATACTAAGAAAAGGCCCCCTTTCGGGGGCCGATTTTCTGCTTAATCATCAAATGCGGGCTGGATTTTCTTTACATTACCGCCGCGGGTTAATGTGGGCTGCCCATGGTAGACAATTTTGCCACTCCCGTTGGCGTGTGCGTTTAAGGAGTGCATAACAAACACCTCTACATCGCCCTTATCGTTAACTGCTACCTGCGCGTGATTAATGCGCAAGTCTGCTGCGTCTATATCATCATGCCCGTTGTTAGTTAGCTGCGCCGTTTGCGCATGTCCGGAAAGTTCAATGCTTCCTCGGTCAAAGCTGGCCGCTTCCAGGTTTTTTACTTGTACCCGTTCCAAGTCAATATCGGCCTTATTCATTACTTGTAAACGCAATATATCAGCTTTTATAGAATCACCGTCAATTTCAGCTTCATCGTTGGCAGCAACCGACAAGTTTTTTGCCTCAAACATCCCCCGGATACGGGCTTTGCCGTTGCTATGCACAGATAAGGCCGTTAATTCCGGCACTGTAACCGTCACTTGCAACGCATGGGCCCCCTTAATGTGTATCGGGCGTTTAAAATCAATGATCAGTGTTTGATCTTCCACACGCAAATTAGCCAAAGCCACTAAATTTTGCTTTCCGCTTACGCGCACGCTTTGTTTTCCTTGTTGCCAAATATCTACATGTGCATCGCCGCGCACATCAATCGCATGAAAAGGCGTTAAGTCGGTCCTTTGTTGTTCTACGTAGCGCCCTTCCCCACGCACCGTCTCTGCCTGGGCTACGCCAGCCAACACCAGTCCCAGGGCCACAAACGTCAAAAACACAATTAGTTTCTTTATCATAGTTCCCTCCTTGTGTGAAAATATCCTAATAAAGTAATTTTCATTTTCAAAGCGCAAAAATTAATTAGTTCTTTTACCTCAAAATAAGAAATGCACCTATGCATAAAATTTGATAGAATAAAAGTAACTTCTTTTACAATTTTAAGGGGAATTATGAGCAACCGCAGACAAGCACGCGAATGTGCCTTGCAATCGCTTTATTACGCCGACAGCGCCAATTTAGCGCCCGAAGTAACCGCCGCCTATATGGCCCAGTTTAAAGGGGAACTGGCGGAATGTTTTCCTTTTTGTGAAGAGCTAGTGCATGGCACCGCCGCACATTTAGCCCAGATAGATACGCTTGTTTCCGCGTATGCCAAAAACTGGACCATTTCCCGTATGTCTGCGGTAGACCGCTCCATTTTGCGCATGGCTACCTATGAAATGATTTTCAGCCCGCAAAAAACTCCCGTCCCCGCTATTATCGATGAAGCTATTGAACTAGCCAAAAAATTCTCAACCGAAAATTCCGGCAAATTCATTAACGGGCTTTTGGATCAACTCAAAAAAGAACGCAAGAAATAGGGGTTTTTATGCACCCAAAGGACGAAATTGAAGCGCTCAAAAAGCAAATCAATTATCACAACAATTTGTACTACAATTTGGATGCGCCCATCTTGTCGGACACTCAGTATGACGAACTTTACCGCCGTCTAAAAGACCTGGAGGATGCCTACCCCCAATTTCGCACTAAAAATTCCCCCACCCAACGCGTGGGCGGTAAAGCCAGCAAATCGTTTGCGCAAATTACGCACGCAGTACCTATGATGTCCTTGGATAATTCTTACAACGCAACTGACATCCGCGCCTGGCACGAACGTACCGCCAAAATTTTACAAACAAACTCTTTTGAAATGGTATTGGAAGCCAAGATTGACGGGGTTTCATGTTCTCTTACTTATGAAAACGGCAAACTCATTTTAGCAGCTAGCCGCGGAGACGGCAAAGTAGGCGAAGATATTACTGCCAACGTACGCACCATTAAAAGTATCCCGCATACACTATTGGGTAACGCGCCGCAAGGCCGACTGGAAATTCGCGGGGAAGTTTATTTAGATAAAAAAGATTTAGACGCGCTTAACAAAATCCAACAGGCCAAAAACGAAAATACGTTTGCCAACACACGCAACGCCGCGGCTGGTTTTTTACGTCACAAAAACACAGAAGTAGTAGCTCAACGCCCGCTTAAATTTTTTGCGCACTCGTTCGGTACAGGTGAGGTAGCGGTAGACAGTTTCAGCGAATTTATTGACTTATGTAAAAGTTGGGGTTTTGCCGTCGGCCCGGTACGCACTAAAACCACGCAGATAGAAGATATTATTACGTTTTATGATAAGTTTAATGAGTCGCGCCACCATCTCCCTTTTGATGTAGACGGTTTGGTAGTAAAAGTAAACTCCTTTAAAGAACAACAACTTCTAGGTGCTACCGCCAAAAGCCCGCGCTGGGCGATTGCCTTTAAATACCCGGCACCGCAAGCCACTACTACACTTAAAAATGTAATATTTTCAGTAGGCCGCTCAGGCATTATTACCCCGGTAGCTGAGTTAGAACCCGTCGCTATCGGCGGCGTAACCATTTCTAATGCCACTTTACATAATTTTGATGAAATCAAACGCTTAAATGTGCGCGTAGGAGACACAGTCATTGTGGAACGCGCCGGAGAAGTAATCCCCAAAATCGTAAAAGTAGTAGAACAAAAAGGCACGCAAAATATTCTTCCCCCTACCACCTGTCCGGCCTGTGGGGGCAAGGTATATAAAGAGGCTGACACAGTGGGATATTACTGTGTAAATCCCTCCTGCCCGGCACAACTGCGTGCGCGTTTATTGCATTTTGCTTCGCGCAATGCCATGGACATTGATGGGCTAGGGGATGTGGTCATGGACCAACTTTTAGAACGCCAATTTTTAACAGACTTTGCCGACATTTACCACCTAACCTTTTTCCACGTATTAAATTTGGAAAATTTTAAAGACAAAAAGGCGCAGAATTTATTAGACGCTATCGAAGAGAGTAAACATAAACCTCTTTCCAAATTACTATATGCCCTCGGTATTACGTTTGTAGGCGAAAAAACAGCCGAAATTTTGGCCGATAAATTCTGCACGTTAGACGCGCTTAAAGCCGCCAGTTTAGAAGAATTGCAATCTTTGCGTGAAATCGGCGAAGCTGTTTCACAAAGTATCTACGATTATTTCCGGGACCCAAAAGTGTGCGAGCAACTAGAACTGTTGCGGCAAGCAGGGCTCAACTTTACGCAACCTAAAAAAGAACTTTCCGGCAATATCTTGGAAGGCAAAATCATTGTTTTTACCGGGGAATTACAACAATTAAAACGCACCGAGGCCGAGCTTTTAGCCAAACAATACGGTGGCTACCCCAGCTTAAGCGTGTCTAAAAAAACCTCTTTTGTAGTAGCCGGAGAAAATGCCGGCAGTAAACTACGCAAAGCACAAGAGTTAGGAATCCCGGTCATGACTGAAGAAGAATTTTTAAAACTC
>CACXHA010000128.1 GCA_902767385.1 uncultured Elusimicrobium sp. | reverse complement strand
ATGAACCACTTTATCCGCTCCTCCGGCCGCCCCAAAACCGCTATGGCCACGCAGTTTATCGGCGCATTTATCAATTTAATTGCCGCCCCTTTCTTTATCTTTAAACTGGGGCTGGGCGTAAAGGGGGCCGCGTTGGCGACGGTGTGCGGGCAGGCGGTATCTTTTAGTTGGGTCATGTATTGTTTGACGGGACACCGTTCGCAATACCGCTTAATGTGGCACAATTTCAAACTGAAACTGCAAATTATTCTAGATGTGTGTGCTATTGGATTTTCGCAATTTGTGTTTCAAATGGCGTCCGGTGCGCTTAACGTAATTTTGAACCATGCCTTATTAAAGTATGGCGGCAATTTGGCTATTTCTGCCATGGGAGTGGCACTTAGTGTAAATACTATTGTGATTATGCCTACCTTGGGTATTTCCCAAGGGGCGCAGCCGCTGATCGGCTACAATCATGGGGCGCGCAAATACAAAACGTCTATCCAAACGCTTAAAATGGCGCTACGTTGGGGAATGTTAGTGACTACGGCCGGTTTTATTTTACTGGAAATTTTTGCCCGCCCGGTTGCCGCTATTTTTAACAATACAGATACTGCTCTAATTGACATGGCCAGCCGCGTAATACGGTGGATTAACTTATTGCTGCCTGTGGTGCCTTTGCAGATGATGGCTACCACGTTCTTCCAGGCCATCAACCAACCCCTTAAGGCCGCGCTTTTGAGTCTTTCCCGGCAGATTTTGCTGGTAATCCCCCTTGTGCTGATTTTGCCGCTATTTATGGGCTTGGACGGTGTATTTTTGGCCCCGGCGGTGGCAGATGCGCTTTCTACCCTTTTGGCCATTGTACTGTTAAAACGCTTTTTTAATAAGCATGGTCAAACGGTGTTTTTCAAAAAGAAACTTCCCCGTTAAAAGAAGTCCTTAAAAAAGGTATAATAAAAATATGCTATTACCTAGAATTTTAACTGCCCTGGTGGGTGTTCCGTTAATTATCGCCGCAATCCATTTTGGCGGCATAGTATACATGGCCTTTGTGGGTTGTGTAATTATGATGTGTCTGTACGAATATAGTTTGGTACTGACGGCCGGCCGAAGACCTGTGCACACTATTTCCCTGATGATTTGGGGGATTTTAATGGGCGCGGTGGCTTTGTTGGGCCGGGTGCATCCCGATAATTTACCGCTGCCCG
The DNA here is from genome assembly GCA_902767385.1 of uncultured Elusimicrobium sp. Classification (GTDB taxonomy): domain Bacteria; phylum Elusimicrobiota; class Elusimicrobia; order Elusimicrobiales; family Elusimicrobiaceae; genus Avelusimicrobium. The sequence continues at coordinate 8,099 of CACXHA010000128.1, read as the reverse complement.
ACAACCTCTACCCGCTAGCTATCAGCGTGGTACTGGTGGGTGTGCTGCTTTTTGAAATTTTAACCCCTAAACGCAGTTGGGAACGCGTAACCAATACCTTTACGGGCGTGTTTTTGATTCCTTGGTCTTTAGCGCATCTTATCAACCTGCGTGATATTCCGCAGTACGGCGAATATTTAACCTTGTTTATGATTATTACCGTCTGGGTGAGTGATACGGGCGCGTATTTCTCCGGGCGGTTTTTTGGTCGGCATAAACTTAACAAAGAAGTTTCCCCCAAGAAAACATGGGAAGGTGCTATCGGCGGTACGTTACTGGCCATAGGCGGTGCAGTCGTCATGCGCAACTTGTTTTTAAGCACGTTATTTTCTGTGCAGACCGCTATTTGGCTGGGGCTTTTGGTGGCGGTTATCGGGCAACTGTCCGACCTAGCAGAATCGGTCATTAAACGCTCTACCGGGGTCAAAGATTCTTCCAACTTACTGCCCGGCCATGGCGGATTTTTAGACCGCTTTGACTCTTACTTACTACTGGCACCGATTTTCTATTACGTTGTATTGTTTGCCTTACCTATAGAGTTATGAAAAATATTGTCATTTTAGGTTCCACCGGGTCTATCGGCACGTCTGCCTTGGACGTGATTGCCCGCTTGGGCGAAGAATACCGCGTACTGGCACTTTCGGCCAACAACAACACCGATTTATTTTTAAAACAAATCCACGCTTTCCGTCCGCGCTTTGCCGCGGTATTAAACCCGGCCTCATACGAAAAAATTAAAGACCAAATGCCCACAGAAACGCGACTCTTGCCGCCGGAAATTGATAGCCTGATGTTTATGGCGTCTTTACCGTCGGCCGATTTGGTGATTAGCGGAGTGGTGGGCGCGGTGGGCTTTATGCCGTTAATTAGCGCCATTAAAGCCGGACGCACGATTGCTCTAGCTAACAAAGAACCGATGGTCATGGCGGGCAAAACTATTATGCAGGAGTGCGAACGCTGGCAAGCCGCCATTATCCCGGTGGATAGTGAGCCCTCGGCTATTTTCCAATGTTTGGGCGGCACCGCGAACGAACATACTTACCACAACGTTTCGCCCATGATTTCCCGCATTTTTTTGACGGCTTCGGGCGGACCGTTTGCCAAATACAAAGGGAATTTGGACAATGTAACCCCCGCGCAAGCGTTAAATCACCCGCGGTGGAAAATGGGTAAAAAAATTACGGTGGACTCGGCTACTTTAATGAATAAAGGGTTTGAGGCCATTGAAATTATGAACCTGTTTAATGTGCCCGAAGAAAAAGTGCAAATCGTCATTCATCCGCAATCTATTGTGCACTCTGCGGTGGAATTTAACGACGGGGCCATTTTGGCACAAATGGGCGAACCGGATATGCGCGTACCGATTCAGTACGCCATTACCTACCCGCAACGTGCCCCCAGCCCGGTAAAAAAACTGGATTTATTTGAAACCGCCAAATTGGAATTTTTTAAGCCCGATTTAAGCCGCTTTGTCTGCCTAGACTTGGCCTTAGCCGCAGCCCGCACCGGCGGAATAACACCGGCAGTACTTAGTGCCGCGGACGAAATAGCGGTGGACGCATTTTTGAACGGACAAATCAAATTTACCGATATTTCCAAACTGGTCTATACGGTGCTGCGCAAAACGCCCGCTACCAGCGGGGTGGCCACCATTAATCAGGCTTTAGAGGCCGACCAATGGGCCCGCGAAACGGCTGTGGAAATTTTGAAAGACGGCTCTTATAAAAAAGCCGTAATTTAGGAGAGTTATGCTGTTATCTATTCTAGCTGTTTTAGTGGTATTAAGCCCTATTGTCATCTTTCACGAATTTGGGCACTACTTGGCTTGCCGGTTAACGGGAATCCGCGTAAACGAATTTTCGTTTGGGTTTGGCAAAATTTTGTGGCACAAGAAAAAAGGCGATACCGATTACCAAATCCGTGCCATCCCCTTTGGCGGATTTGTGGAACCCGCCGGCCCCATGTTCCACCCCGAAGATGCCAAAGAACCGCCTAAACCCTATGAATTTGCCGCCAAACCCTGGTACTCCAAATTTTTTATGGTGGTCAATGGTGCGTTGTTTAACTACCTCTTAGCCGCTGCCATCTTTGCGGTGCTAGTGTTTATTCAAGGGATGCCGCAAACAGACCCTGTTAAACTTCCCGCCGTGGTGGGAAGTATTGCCAAAAATTATCCCGCTGCCAACGTGGATTTACAAGAGGGGGACCTTATCACCACCGTCAACGGGCAAGCTATTACCAACTGGAAAGATTTAACCGACGCGCTGGGGAAACGCCGAGGGGATTTAGTGCTTACCTATACACGTGCCGGCAAATCCTTGAGGTTAACTGTGCCAGACAATGATTTTAAACCTACGGCCCCTAAAACCTTAGGGATTAGCGTACAACCTACTTACGAAAAAGTAACGTGGTGGCAAGCGATTGGATACGGGTTTTACGAGTGTTATTATTGGACGAAATATTCGCTGCAATCTATCGGTAAAAGTTTTGCTAAGAAAAAAGCACCCGAACTGGCCGGACCGATTGGCATTGTCAATATTATCCACCAAGCCGCGCACCGCAATTTACTGGACTTCGTGTGGCTAATTGCTATGCTTTCGGTAGCGGTAGGTATGTTTAACTTGTTCCCGATTCCGATTTTAGACGGCGGATATGCGCTAGTCTATTTATGGGAAGGGTTAACTCACAAATTGCCGACGGAAAAAACATTAAACCGTGCAATCAATGTGGGGATGTATATTTTGATTTTGCTAGTTGTGTATGCATCGTACTCGGACATTAAGCGCATTTTTTTTAAACCCAAAACAGCGGTAGTACAAACCACTCCGCAAGAGGAAAACCATGTACAAAAGTAGAGAAGTCAAAATAGGCCATTTTACCCTGGGGACTGGACACCCGGTGCGCGTGCAAAGCATGTGCAACACCGACACGCGCGACCCGGAAAAAACCGCAGCGCAAATTTGCGCGTTGGAAGAAGCCGGATGCGAAATTAACCGGGTTGCCGTACCAGACATGGACGCCGCTAAAGCCATTGGCGAAATTAAAAAGCGGATTCACTCCCCCCTTGTGGCCGATATTCATTTTGACTATAAACTGGCTTTGGAAGCTATTAAACAAGGCGTAGATAAAGTGCGCATTAACCCCGGCAATATTGGGGCCGTTGAAAACACCAAAGAAGTGGTAAAAGCCGCTTTGGACAACGGGGTAGCTATGCGCATTGGCGTAAATGCGGGTAGCGTAAAATACCTTAAAAGCGTGCAAGGGCGCATGGAACTTTCCGACGAAAAATGGGCCGAAGTTATGGTGAACGAGGCCCTGGAACAAGCTAACATTTTGGAACAACTTAATTTCAAAAACGTAGTAGTGTCTTTAAAGTCCGACAATTTTAAACGCACCTTACTTGCTAACGAACTCTTTGCCAAACAAAGCGATATTCCCTTGCATATTGGGCTTACCGAAGCGGGCAGTTTTTTAAGCGGCACCGTTAAAAGTGCGGTAGCATTGGGAACGCTTTTACAAAAAGGAATCGGCGCTACCATCCGCGTTTCTTTGACCGAAGACCCACGCTTGCAAGTACGTACCGCGTACGAAATTTTAAAAGCGCTGGGGCTGCGCGAATATGGGCCGAATTTAATTTCCTGCCCGACGTGCGGACGCACGCAAGTAGACGTAACGGGCACCGTACACGCCTTGGAAGAAAAAATTTATAACGACCGCGCCCTTCGCGAAAAAGCCACCGGGCTTAAAATTGCCGTCATGGGTTGCATTGTAAACGGCCCCGGTGAGGCCCGCGATGCCGACTTTGGTATCGCCGGTGGTAAAGGCGAAGGGTTATACTTTGAACATGGCCAAACCATGTTCAAACTGCCCCAAGAACAATGGGTAGAATTTTTACTAGATAAAATTAAAAACTGGAAGAAGGATTAACTTATGAAATTATCACAATACTATATCCCCACTTTAAAAGAAGCACCTAAAGACGCCGATACTTTATCAGCCAAACTGATGATTCGCGCCGGCTTGGTGCGCAAAGTAGCCAGCGGACTTTACGAGTGGCTGCCGCTGGGACTTAAAGTACTTAAAAAAGTAGAAAACATTGTGCGCGAAGAAATGGACCGCGCCGGAGCGTGCGAAGTATGGTTGCCGATAGTGCAACCTAAAGAACTGTGGGAACAAAGCGGACGTTGGACCTTTTACGGCAAGGAACTTTTGCGCTTTGAGGACCGCAAAAAAGCCGGCTTTTGTATGGCCCCCACCGCCGAAGAAGTAATGACCGACCTCGTCAAAAAAGATACCACTTCTTATAAACAACTGCCGTTTTGTTTGTACCAGTTTGGCACCAAATTTAGAGATGAAATCCGCCCTCGTTTTGGAGTCATGCGCGCACGCGAATTTTACATGAAAGATGCCTACTCCTTTGCCGCTAACGACGAACAAGCCAATATGTGGTATCAAAAGATGTACGATGCCTACCAACGCATTTTTAAGCGCTGCGGTTTTGAGTTCAAAGCCGTAGAGGCCGATACAGGCGCGATTGGCGGGAACTTTTCACATGAGTTTATGGTTTTGGCCGCCACCGGCGAGGACGCCATTGCCAACTGCCCCTCTTGCGGATATGCCGCCAATACCGAAAAAGCCGAAATTCAGGCCCCGGCCAACGTTAAAATTGACCCTGCCGCGTTAAAACCCATGGAAAATAAATCCACCCCCAAAGTATATACCGTAGAAGATGTGGCTAAACTCTTAAACGTATCAACCGACAAAATTATTAAACTCTTGGTCTTTACTGCCGACGGAAAACCCGTAGTGGCACTTGTACGCGGAGACCATGAGCTTAACGAATTTAAATTTAAAGCTCTTTTAAAATGCAACGAACTGGAAAAAGCCAGCGAAGAAGTTTACACAAAGGTAACCGGCTCGTTTGTGGGATTTGCCGGCGCGCAAGGGCTTAAAGAGAAAAACCCGTCTGTGATGATTTACGCCGATAACTATGTAAAAAATATCGTAAACGGCGTGTCCGGCGGGAACGAAAAAGATGTGCACACCATTAACGTTACCCCCCAGCGCGATATTAAAGTGGACGTATATGCCGACTTAAAACTGGCTACCGCCGGCGATAAGTGTGCGCGGTGCGGAGCCACCTTTAACTTTACGCGCGGCATTGAAGCCGGGCACGTGTTCAAGCTGGGCACCAAGTATTCCGCCGCCATGGGTGCTAACTTTTTGAACGAAAAGCAAAAAAGCGAACCCATGATTATGGGGTGTTACGGAATTGGTATTTCCCGCGTGGTGGCGGCTGCTATTGAACAATCGCACGACGATTTTGGTATTATCTGGCCCGAGCCGTTGGCCCCGTTTAACGTGGCACTGGTGGCCATTGATTATGACTCCAACCCTGACGTTAAAAAACATGCGGACGAGATTTGCGCGGCACTGGAAGCACAAGGAATTTCCGTCTTGTTAGATGATCGCGACGAACGCCCCGGCATTAAGTTTAAAGACATGGACCTTATCGGCTTGCCGCACCGTCTGGTAATTAGCAGCCGCACCGTAGCCGAAGGCCAATGTGAATACAAAAACCGCAAAGAAAAAGACGCTGTGCGGTGGAGCTTAAGCGAGGCCGTTAGTAAGCTAAGTGAACTGATTAAGAAATAATAAGTAAAAACCCCGCCAACCGGCGGGGTTTTTTATAGCTAAAATACGTGTTATTTCTTTTTGGGGTAGAGGACATCTGTAAATTTTTTAAATTCACTCTCCCCCCCGCGGATATGCAAATTGACCGACAAAACATAGACGTCTTTAGTCAAAATATCGCGCCAGTTATCGGGGAATTTAACAAAGTCCTTAAACGTGGTAATCAGCGGTAGTCCCGCGCGCGTGGCTTCAAAGGTGCGTAGGTTTTCTTCCGTATAAAATTGATGATCCGGAAAACGCCACTTTTGGCGTAAGAGAAGACCCAAGTCTTTTAGCGTACGCTCAAAGCTTTCCGGATGCCCCAGCGCACAAAAACACGCCACTGGGCCTTTAATCTCGTTTAGCGGCACTTGCTTGGTGGTACAAATATTTACGTAGTAATCCGGGCGATGTTCGCTCTCTAAAATTTCCACGCTGTCATTATACATACGCACTTGGTCGCGCACGTCTTCCAACTGGCGGGCGGACACTTGGTCACAATGGGTCAAAACAACTAAATCGGCCCGTTTTAAACCCGTTAACGGTTCGCGCAAAATTCCGTACGGCAAAAGCTCTCCGTTTCCAAAGGGATTTTTGGCGTCTACCAAGACAATGTTAGCATCACGTTTTAAAGCGAAATGTTGAAAACCGTCGTCAAGCAAGACCACTTGGCTTTTAAAACGGCGCAGGGCCTCGTTGGCTGCATCTACCCGGCGGTTTGCAATTACAATCGGCACTTGGTATTGGCTTAATACGCGGCTCATCATAAAGGGTTCGTCCCCCGCTAAACGCCAATCGGCATCCGGGTTATCAAACAAAATGACCGGTCCGTCAGATTTTTGTTGCCGTTTGTATCCGCGCGACACAATCGCCACCCGCGTGCCCTGCTTGGCTAACGTGGTAGCTGCCAGTAAAACCGTGGTCGTTTTTCCGGTTCCCCCCGCTGTTAAATTACCAATACATACTACCCGGGAATTGACCCGTTGGGCACTTTTCCAACCGTTTTCATACAAAGCCCGGTGCACACGTGCGCCCACGCCGTAGCATTTGCTGGCGGCTTTTAAAACTCCGCGCCCGAGCACATTGTTTTCTAATGTTTCTTTTAATGAAAGCAAATCCATAACAACTCCAAATTTTTCGGTTGATATATTCTACCAAAAAAATAACCCCGCTTAAAAGCGGGGTTATAGCTAGCAGGAAAAGGCTTAAAATAAATTTTTGACCCGTTCAACGGCTCCGCGCAGATGATCTTGAAAACTACGGGGTTGATTCTCGGGTTTGTCTTCTAGCACATTAGAAAGGCGCATACGTTCCTGGGGAGAATATTGCTCCCACACCCACGCGTTATGTTCCTGTTCTAAGCGGTTTAATACGGTTTTGCCGTCAGCGCCCCCTTTCAAACAAAGTTTTACCAGTTTAAGCGTGGTGCCAAACGGTACGCTGGACTGCCCTTGATACGTATTGAATACCCGGCTTTGAGCAATTACTTCTTGTAAGGTATCGTTGGATACTTTGATACGTGAATTTACAAGTTGCTCAATATTATTTAACCACCCCTGTTGTACTTGTTTGGACGGAATCCCCATTTTGTAATTTTCTCCCAAAACAAATAAATTATTTTTCTTGGGATTTAACAATAACATATCTTTTAGAAAATCAGCTTTTCCATGGCTAGTTACAAAACAACGTTGATTAACCGCCGATAACATATCTGCCGAAAGCGGATGCCACTGAGAACCATGTTGATTGGGTGTAAAATCAAATGGATCCGGGCAAGTAATGCCCCGATTGTCGGCCATTAACGCATAAAACAATTCTACCTGGTCTTTCTTCATAGTATATTGCAAACGCTCTTCTACCGCGCGCTTCCAACTACAACGATTTTTATATTCCGATAGCACCCGTACTGCTTCTACATTATTTGACATGACCGCAAACGGTAATGCACGACAAGGGTCTGCCCCTCGGTCTAGCAAACGGCGCGCCTGCCCCAACGCACGCGGATTATGTACAGCCTTGATCAATAATTGATTACGTTGTGCGGCGGTAAGCACTCGCCGTTTTACCTGAGAAGACAATTGGTTCTTGGTAGAAATAGAATGTGCTGAAATTTGCACTACACCCAATAAACAAACTACAAGCACAATAAATGACTTTTTCATATCAAACACCTCTATGTAAATGATAGAAAGTTATAAGAAAAAAATACATAAGTCTTAAGACCTATTTTATATATAGGTCCTTAAGAACTTCCGGTTTTTACGTTTCAGATATGCTATAATAAATATGTTATAAGTTTTACCGTTTTACGGGCGTGTAGCTCAGCTGGGAGAGCGCCTCGTTCGCAACGAGGAGGTCGTCGGTTCGATCCCGATCACGTCCAAATT
>CACXHA010000127.1 GCA_902767385.1 uncultured Elusimicrobium sp. | reverse complement strand
GGAAACTACTACGCTAGTGAGCACCGGCCCGAGCTCGCGGATTAAAGAAAAGGTAACAATCGTGCCTACAAAAATCGGGTCGCCAAAGATGTTGCCAATGGTATTACCGGCTTGCAAGGCAAGCACCATCCCGGTAAACAAGCTGGTAAGCGCGGTTACGCCAAACGATTCTACCCCGATGCTCACGCTTTGGTCTATGGCTTGTTGCCACTCAAAGGGGCTGCGCCATAACCAAAACAAGCAGGACTGAATCATGCGGGTCGCTCCGCCCAGTTCGCTTAACAAATACGTCATGTATTTTCCAATGGCTGTAAACATTATTTTTTATAAACCCTCGGCACACGCGCGTTAATTTGCGTGCAAATTTCATAATCTATGGTGCCGGCTAAATCGGCCAGTTCTTTTAGCGTAATTTCTTCGCTGCCTTGCCGCCCGACTACCACCACTTCGTCCCCTACGTTTACGCCGGGCACACGGGTAACATCTACCATCAGCATATCCATCGTCACGTTGCCCAGTACGCGGCAGCGTTGGCCTTTAATGAGCACGCAAGCTTTGTTGGAAAGCGCGCGCATAAATCCGTCGCCATATCCCAGGGGCAAAGTTGCCACTTTCATCGGTTCCTTGGCGCGGAAAGAACGGTTGTAGCTGATACTGGCTCCGGCGGGAATATCTTTTAAATACACCACGCGGGTTTTCCACGATAAAACCGGTTCATATCCTTCCTCTAACCCGTACATACTGTGCCCCGGGCGCACGAGCGTAAACTGCGCATCGGGCCGGGCCACCAACGCAGCCGAAGCCGCGATATGAATATGCTTAACGGGAATATTTTTCAGTTGCAAGTGGGTAAGCGTGTCGCGCAAATAGCCGATTTGTTCCTGGGTAAAATCCGCGTCAGTTTGTACGCTAGATAGATGAGAATAAAGGCCGTCTAAAATTGCGTGCGGATTTTGGTGTAAATATTCCAGCACTTTTACAACGGCTCCGCGGCGGGTGCCAATGCGCCCCATGCCCGTATCTTGCTTGACGTGGCAAACAATTTTTTGCCCCAGTTTTTCTGCGCACGCACAGGCGGCTTTGGCGGCGTCCAAACTGGCAATCGTAACGGCTAAATTGTATTTAATGGCGTAGGTAAACGCCTCAAACGGATAGATACTGCCCAGTACCAAAATAGGCGTTTTTAGGCCGGCCTCACGCAAGCCAATTCCTTCTTCTACCGAGGCAACCCCAAACCACTGGGCCAGTTTGTTTTCTTCAATAAATTGCCCGATTGTTTCCGCCCCATGCCCGTAAGCATTGGCTTTTAAGATAGCCAACAGTTCCGTCTGCGGGCCCACCTGCGTGCGCACTTTACGCAAGTTGCGCGCCAGTTTGTTTAGGTCCACTTCCAAGACGGTGGGGCGCAAAATAGGGGTCATTTTACTCGGCAATCTCCATTTGCGTTTCCATCGGCGCCATAGTGGCGGCTTCCTCGGTTACTTCCGGGGCCGGGTTGGTAAATAAAGCAAATTCGCCAAAGAACGCCAGGTCTATGTCGCCCACCGGTCCGTTGCGCTGTTTGGCTAAAATGAGCGTAGCTTTGCGTTTTAAACTCTCGTCATCGCGCTTGTAGTAAGACTCGCGGTGAATCAAAGCCACCACGTCGGCATCTTGTTCAATAGAGCCCGATTCGCGAAGGTCGGAAAGCATGGGTTTATTGTCGGTGCGGGATTTGTCTTCGTTCTTGCGGCTTAACTGCGAAAGGGCCAAAACCGGCACATCTAACGTGCGGGCCAAGTCTTTAAGCATACGGGAAATTTCACTCACTTCCTGTTGGCGGGACTCGTTGCGGCGTTCCCCACCACGGATGAGCTGCAAGTAGTCAATGACGATGAGGCCCAGCTCCTTGCCTTGCTTTTTAAGCTCGCTGGCTAGACGGCGCGCACGCATGCGCAGCTCGGTAATGGAAATACCGGACGTGTCGTCAATGTAAAGCGGTGCATTAGCCAGGCGGCCCATTTCGTGTGTTAAATCTTTCCATTTGCTTTTTTCAAAATATCCGGTGCGCAGTTTGTGAATTTCGGCCATGGCCGCCGCACCAATCATACGTTCGTAAATGATGTGCCGTCCCATTTCTAACGAGAAAAACGCCACCGGGATATTGCAATCCACACACGCGTGGTGGGCAATGTTTAGCGCGAGGGCGGTTTTCCCTTGGCTGGGGCGCGCACCCAAAATAATGAGGTCAGATTTTCTAAGCCCGCCGGTTTTGTGGTCAAATTCGCTAAGACCGGTCGGCACGCCTTGAATGGTGTTTTTGTTTTTAAATGCTTTTTCCAGCATTTCCATCACTTCGGGCGCGAGGTCTTTAGACGACACAAAGCCCGAGAGTTTTTGGCGTTGGCTAAGTTTGTAAATTTGGTCGGCGGCCGAGTCAATGAGCGCCTGCGGGTCGTCATCTTCTTCTTTGTAACAGCGTTGCACCAGGTGGGTGGCGGTGTTAATGAGATCGCGCACGACGAATTTTTTATAGACAATTTCGGCGTAATATTTGGCGTGGGCGGCGGTGGAAACCTTGCCTTCCAGTTGCGCCAAGTATACTTCTCCCCCCACTTTAGTCAGGGCTTTTTGACGTTTGAGTTCTTCCACCACTGTTACAATGTCAACGGCTTGGTTGCGCTCGGCCAATGCTTGCATGGCGGCAAAAATAACTTGGTGCGCCTCTTTGTAAAAGTGTTCGGGTTTTAGAATTTCCAGGGCATCTTCCAGGGCGTCTTTGTCTAAAAGCATGGAGCCCAGCACAGCCATTTCGGCGTCCAATGCTTGGGGCGGAATACGAGTTTGCAAATCGGTCGGCATACAACAAAACTCCTACAAAAAAATAGATACTTTTATTGTAGCATATTTCGCGCGCGTGTACGGCAAATTAAGCCCGGAGATTATTATAAATGTCATCCCCGATTTGGCGGCCCGCAGGGTTCGGGGATCTCCTCCTTGTGCTCTTTAAAGCGGTGGGGATTCCCCACATAAACCTTGGGGAATGACTGCGTTTGATAACAACCCGGTTAGCAGAAAAAACACCCCGCTAATAGCAGGGTGTTTTCTAAATGCGTTAGTTGTTGACCAGGCCGTCCAGTGGAGCACCGCCATTGCGCCAGAAAGGATGATTTTTCAAAACCGAGGGCAGTTTGGCGGACAAGTGCCCCGAAGTTGTACTGCGAGGTACTACGAGCGGGCAAGTACGTCAAAATGACCCGGTTTTGGAAAATTGTATCCAAGAGTAGCAAACCACCCCCGAAACTTGCGTTTAGGGGGTGTGCGTAAAGCGTAACGTCGCGTCAGTTGTTATTTTTCAGTCGTTTCGGTAGTGACAATAACCGCGCGTTCTTCCACAATGTGCTCAGCCGTTTCTACCACCGTAGAGGCCACCGTTGTAGCGGTCGTTTGGGAAACCACCCGTTGCGTGGGCGTTTCTTCCATCACCACCGGCTCGGCGTTCTCGGCCGGGGCAGGCTGCTCGGTTTGAGGGGCCGCGTCCGTTTGGGCAGTTTCGGTCGTTTGCGGGATATCTTCGCCAATCACACCGGGCACAAAATCAGCCGGGGCCACGTTGGCTTTGGCTTCGTCCAACGCTTTTTGGGTGGGGCGCAGGGTTACTTTGCGCCATTTTCCCTCCCCTTCCGACGAGGTCTGCACATATTCGTTATTTTGTACGGCGCGGTGGATATAGCGGCGCAGTTGGGAACTCATCGGGCGGAAGCGGAACACCGAGGCGCCGTTTTTAATCATATCAATGGCCTTGGTCAGCTCGTTGTCAATTTTATCTTCCATTTTGCGCCAGTAGTTTTGCGTATCGGCCACTACGCTTAGCGGCGTGCCGTATTTGCGCGTAATGGCTAACGTGCACAAATATTCCAGGGCTTCTAACGTCTTTCCCTCTTTGCCGATGACGATAGCGGGCTTGTCGCAATCAAAGGTTACTAAAATGCGTTGTTGTTTTTCGTCCCACCAGGCGTGCAGGTTTTCGGCTTTTACGCCCATGTGCGTAAGTACATTTTCAATGTAGGTTTTGGCCTCTTGCAAAGGAGCTTGCAAATTTTCCGGCACGACGGCGTTTTGAATTGCCTCGCACGGCAAGAGTTGGGGCTCGTTGGCCTTGGGAGTGTGGACGTGCGGGGTGCGTTCTTCGCCGGAAGCTTGCACGTGCGTGCGATGGCTGCGGCGGCTTTGGCTGCGCCCGCGGGAATTGCGGCGGTTACCGCGGCGGCGTTTGGGAACGTCCATATAAATTTCGCTGTCTAGGTTATCGTTGGCCCAGCGTTTTTTGCGCACTTCCACCACAGCCGGTTTAGAGCCGATGCCTAAAAACCCTTTTTTGGGTTGCTCCAGCACCGTAATTTCCACTTGGTCGCGGCGCAAGTGCAACTCTTTAAGTCCGGCGGAAATAGCGTCGGAAACGGTTTTGCCTTGAACTTTTACTTTGCTTAACATAAAATTCTCCTAATTTGCTTTTATCAGTTTTTTATTGACCAAGGTTTGAATCCCATAAGTAAGCAGACTGTTGGTCAACCAGTACAGCACCAGCCCGGACGGGAAATTCATAAACAACAAGGTAAAGATAAGCGGCATATACTTAAACATAGCCGCCTGTGCGGGGTCGGTTCCGGGCGGAATATTGCCCCGTTGTTGGAAAAACATCACTACGCCCATTAAGATAGGCAAGATGTAGTACGGGTCCTTGGCGGACAGGTCGGTAAGCCACCACACAAACTTGGCCCCGTGCAGTGCCCACGACGTGCGAAGCGCGTTAAACAGTGCCAGGAAAATCGGCAACTGTATAAGCAGCGGCAAGCAGCCCATCAGCGGATTGACGTGGTATTTTTGGTACAGGGCCAACGTCTCGCGCTGCAGAGCAGCCGGGTCGCTTTTGTATTTTTCCTGGATGCGTTTTACTTCGGGTTGAATCTTTTTCATTTGGGCGGCGGATTTTAACTGCATGATGGTAAAGCGGCACAGGATTAGTTGCAAGAGCACCGTAATCATAATAATCGCTACGCCGTAGTTGCCCGTCCATTTGTAGAACAGCTCCAGCACGTTGCGCGCAATTTTGCCCAACGCACCAAAGAACCCAAACGCAATACTGCGCTCAAAATGATAGGGCGCAAACTCGGGCGTTTGGAAGAGTTTATAATCTTTGGGGCCGAAGTAAAAGTGCGACGTGTAGGTTTTGACGTTCCCCGCCTCCAACGCGCTTGCGGGAACGGTGATTTGAAGCTCGGGCCCTTTGACCTCGCCGCTGGAAAGCCCCAGCGAGGACCAGAACGTTTTAACTTTGTCCACCACCGGGCGTTGCGTGCTGAGTTTGCCGGGCGTGAAATCCTGCGGCACCAGCACCGCTAAAAAGTAGCGGTTTTCAACGCCGGCCCATTGCCAGGGCAGCGTGGGTTGCTTTTCATTCTTGGTAAATGTTTCCAAGGTGGGGTTTTTCTTGCCGTCCTCTTGCACTAAATAGACGGCTTTGCTCTCGCGCTCGTTGTCCTTCATTTCGCTTTTGACGGTGGCTAAACCGGGGCCGAAGTTAAACTGCCAGTCGGCCAGCGTAACGGTTTGCGCGGTGCGGTTTTCAAACGTAAGCGTCAGTTCGGCCAGTCCGTTTTCATGCAAACGGTAGGTTTTTTGAACGTTTACGCCCGGGATAATTTCCCCGGTAAACGTAATGGAATCGTGCGTGCGGGCAAATTCTACAAAGTCCACATGGGGCAGCGTGGCAAAATACCCTTGCCCCTGATACGGGGTCAGGTCCACAGGGCCCAAAATGTCCTTATATAGGTAAGTTTTAATCCCTGCCCCCTTGGACGAAAACGTCACGTCCGCATGGGGCAACGATAAGGTGGTCAGTTCTTCCGGCTTGGAAGAAACTGCGGTTTGGGTAAGGCCTTCTGCGCCTACTACAGCGGCGGGCGCGGCAGCACGTAGCGATTCTTGTTGAAGCTGCGCCTGCGCCGCTTGTTGCGCCGCGCGAGCGCGCGGTAGTGCAACAAATTGGTTATATCCTGTAATCACCAGCAAAAAGAACATGGCGGTGAGCAGGAACTGACGGTTATTCATACGTCTCCTCTTGTTTGGTTTCACGCGTGTGAAACAGATAAGAGGAAGTCTTTCTTACTTAAGGGACGGGATCAACTCCGCCGGGGCTCCACGGATGGCATTTTACAATCCGTTTACAAGCCAACCAACTGCCTTTGCAAATTCCGTGTTTTTCAATGGCCTCAAAGGCATATTGGCTGCACGAGGGCGAAAACCTACATACTTGGCGCGGCCCCAGTAACGGGCGGACCCCTGCGTACACTATTTTTAATACCCTTAAAACAACTTTTCTAAAAAGAAGCGAAACTTTTTTCATTTGGCTTACCTAGTTAGGTAGCTCTTGTAATAAATCAGCCTTTTTACAAAGTGACATGAACGCCTGCTGCGTTGCTTGCACGGTGGCTAATCGTTCGCTACTACGGGGCTTTATAATCAGGTCTGCCCCTGTTTTCAAGTGGACCCTGTTTGTCCGAAAGGCTTCTCTTATCAGTCGCTTGGTGCGGTTGCGTACAACCGCCGGTCCTAATTTCTTAGAGACCACTACCGCTAGTCGCGCCGGGCCGGTGCTTGGTGTTTGTCGGCACCACAACACAATCCCGCTATTTTGGTATTTTTCACTTTGAGAAATAATCTGCTCAAAGTCCCTTCTTAAATGGATACGCGCGCGATGCGGCAGACCTTGGGGTAACATGGCTTACGCGGCGCGGATCAGTTCGTGGCGGCCTTTAGCGCGGCGGGCGCTAAGTACCTTGCGTCCTCCGGCGGTAGCCATACGGGCACGAAAGCCAATGTGTTTTGCACGTCTTCTTTTGTTCGGTCTGTAAGTCGGTAACATAATTCTTTTAGCACGGCGCGGCTGTGATCAAGGCGGCGCGGTGCACTCCTTATACTAAGTTCAAATGGGTTTTGACCACACGCATATTATAGCTTTTTTGAAATTTGTTTTCAATGTTATTTTTCTGCGATGGGTTGGAACATAGAAGGGTCTTCCAATACCCGGCGCTCTACGATAAAAGAACTGTGGCCCGCCGGTACGTAGAACACCGCAAATTGTTTAGGCAGTAGTTCCACCGCCTGGTTATAACGCAGGTCCACGTAGTATACTCCGCTGACCGGGATTTCGTAAATATACCCCTCCTCTCCGTGCACAATATCGCGCACGTGCGGGGCTTCTATGGGGTAAACGGCCCGTTGTTTGGGGGTGCTTTCCACCAAGGCCTCCAAACTGCCCTCTATGTCGCTGTTACGCAAACTTTCAATGCGTTTTTTTTGATAGTAAAATTCGGTTACGTCGCGTGCGAGGAGCGTTTCGCTGTTATAGTAATTTTTTTCCCCGCCGATGGCTTGCCACAAGTCCTCGTTTTCCCCGCTTTGGCGTGCTAGCTCGGCCTTGTCATACTCCGCCTGCAACTGCTGCGCCAACGTGGTAGAGCGGCAGGGCATAAACAAATTATAAACCTGCGGGATATTTTTGGCAATTTGTCCGGTTTGTTCGTTAATATCGTACACCACAAAATAGTCTTTGGCGGTTAACACCAACGGCCGGGAATATCCCACCGGCTGATACAAAATACCGTCTGCGGGCAAAGCGTAGAGTTTTACCTGTCTGCCCGCCGG
>CACXHA010000126.1 GCA_902767385.1 uncultured Elusimicrobium sp. | reverse complement strand
GTTTGAAATTCGTGCGCGGTAAAAGAAGCCACAATGTTGACGTGAAACAAATTGTCTTGCTTGGTAACTTCGCTGCGTAAAATACGAATATTTTGTTTTTCAATTTGGGCGGTAATTTTTTCTATGACGGACCAATGCGGGTCGCAGGTGAGATACAAAGTGTCATAATGGCGCATTTGTTCTACCCAAATAAGTGTCCGGCGCAAGAAAAGCTGAACAAGCAAAATAGCCATTGTACAACAAGCAGCCCAAATATATTCACCATAACCGATTGCCATACCGATAGCGGCTACAAGCCATACGCCGGCCGCAGTGGTAAGCCCGGAAATTTTATTACCGTCACGCAAAATAGATCCCGCGCCGATGAAACCGACACCGGTTACAATTTGCGCGGCAATACGACCCGGATCTCCCCCGGCAAGACCCATTACTTGGGATAAAATGGTAAACAACATGGCTCCCAAACAGATAAGGCAGTTGGTGGCAAAGCCGGCGGGCTTATCGTGATATTGGCGCTCCATTCCGAGCGCGCCGCCGAGGACTAAAGACAGGAAAATTTTAATCAGCATTTCGGTTGTCATATAAGTATCTTACCAATACCGACGGTAAAATGCAAGAGAAAAAATAAGGAGAAGATGCTGAGCAACAACGACTCAGCATGACAATAAAAATGGAAAGAGGAGAAGATGCTGAGCAACGGCGACGGAGGATGACAACAAAAATAGAAAGAGGAGAAGATGCTGAGCAACAACGACTCAGCATGACAACAAAAATAGAAAGAGGAGAAGATCCCGTACAGAAACATTACGGGATGACATTTTATGATAACGACAAATAATAAGGGTGCCAGAGGCACCCTTGCTCAGTAAGACTTGTAGAATTTTATAACGGAGGAAGCGGGCCGACACCGTTTGCGGGAACCTGATAGGGTTTTTTAGAATAACTTTTTGCCAAATCATCAAAACCCCATTTGTCTTTAAACGAAAGAACATATTTGTACTGAGCTTTGGCTTTTTCACGCTGGCCGAGCACGTCGTACACTTGCCCTAAACGTAAGGCGTTCCATACACCCCAACGGCTGGGCTCTTGGTTTTTGATTTTGTTTTGGCCTTCTTCAAAAAGTTGGCGGGCACGCTCAAAATTTCCTTGTGCCATTTGTGTGGTTCCCAAAGCGGTGTAGGCACGAGGAATATAAATGTCTTTATAAAATTTATCGGTACCGATAAGTTTTAAAAATTGCTGAGCTTGCGTTGTAACATCCTCATAATTTTTGGTTTCGTACAAGCAAATAATTTCCACGTAGTGCATCAGTGGATTTTTAGGAAATTTGGCACGAAGTTGGCGGATAAATTCCAAAGATTTTTCCGGTGCGTAAAAATTACCCAAGCGGTCATTTTGTACTTCAATTAAAATGAGTTTGGCACTATCGGAAGTGAAATGGGCTTTTTCCCGCGCGGTGTTTAGAAATTGTACACCCTCTTGTGGGTTGCCTTTAATAGCTACAATTTTGGCAAGTACTTTAATGACAGAGGGCAGTGTGCCGGCATAATATTCATAAATGCCCAGGCCAAAGTAGGCATCGTAATAAGTGGGATCTAATTTAAGCGATTTTTCTAAATTGCTAATGGCTTTGCGGCCCGCAAAATACGACGTAATCCAGTTGCGATTGCGCATATTAAACAAGGCACGCAAGCCATAGAGAGCGCCGATTCCCATGTAGCCGTTGGAATCTTGCGGATTTTTTTTGATCCAGCGTTTAATACCGGCAATAGAGTCGTCTAAAATTTTTTCAAAGACTTTGCGTTGCGCGTCGTCGCTGGTTTCGAATTCATACTCGTATCGGCTCCAAGCAATCATGGCGTTGCCAAAATGCGCAAAAGGGTGGTCCGGATAGTGTTCAAATACCCAAGCGATATTTTCCTCTGCGGTGTCAAAATCCAAACTATACACGCCGTTAATGCCTACGGTGGCGTGGTGCATCACATCGGGCGGGAGCGTAAGTTCCGCATGCGTGGGGGTTATGGTAGCTGTAAGCAAGAAGAATAGCGCTACCCCTATGTGCAAAAATTTACGCATTATTTGACCTCAATTTTATCTTTGCCGAAGTACGGTACCAGTGCTTTGGGGATACGCACAGAACCGTCTTTTTGTTGGAAGTTTTCTAAGATAGCAGCAAAAGTGCGCCCGACGGCAAGGCCGCTGCCGTTAAGGGTGTGTACGTATTCCAATTTGCCTTGCGCATTTTTAAAGCGTAGCCCCATGCGGCGGGCTTGGAAGTCCAAACAGTTGGAGCAAGAAGAAATTTCGCGGAATTTGTTTTCGCTGGGCATCCAAACTTCTATATCGTACGTTTTAGCAGATGAAAAACCAATGTC
>CACXHA010000125.1 GCA_902767385.1 uncultured Elusimicrobium sp. | reverse complement strand
GATATGTTGGGTGTAAAAACACCTAGCGTAACCGGGGCCATGAAAACGTTGGCGCAAGAGGGATACGTTATTCGCGCCCCGTATAGCGGCATTACTTTAACTGCAAAAGGCCGCCGCGCCGCCGAAGATGTAAAAAGACGTCATGCTATTTTAAAGCGGTTTTTAGAACAGATATTAGGCATTAACCCTAAAACGGCCGAAGAAGATGCGTGCAAAATGGAACACACCGTTAGCAAAGAAACCATGAATAAACTGCACGCTTACTTGCATAAAATTGCCGGGGAATAAGATTAATTTTCACACTTGCCAGTAGCAAATTAGGCAGAAAGCGGAATTTTAAACCAGAACATAGACCCTTGGCCCAGCCCCGCACTTTCCACACCAATTTCCCCGTTGTGAGCTTGAATAATTTCTTGGGCAATAGAGAGCCCAAGGCCCCACCCTTGTTTTTTGGCGTTGCGGTCAATGTCGGATTGGTGAAACTTTTGAAAGATTTTTTCTTTTTCACTATGAAGCACGCCCGAGCCGTTATCAATAAGCTTGAAGGTTAATTCCCCGTCTTGCACATAAAAGCGTGCTTCAATGCGCCCGCCTTGCGGCGAAAATTTAATAGCATTTCCCATTAAATTATTGACAACTTGAGAAATGCGGAAACGGTCCGCCACCACCGTTACTTCTTCTGGGTATTCGTACATTTGCAAAAAAATACCTTTTTTCTGCGCGTTTACATTTTGTAAGGCCACCACATCGTTTAACAAAGCGTTAAAATTAAAGGGTTGTTTGTCCATACTAAACTGACCCGATTCAATACGGGAAATATCAATTAAATCCGCCATGAGCATATTCATATTATCTGTAGCTTTTAAAATATTGTTAAGTGCCACTTGGTCGGAATCCCCCCCTGCGGCATTGTTGGTGGTGTTGCGGTCCATCATGAGAACAGAAGTAAACCCCTGAATTGCCGAAAGCGGTTGGCGTAAATCGTGCGCGGCAATGGACATAAACTTGGAGCGAATATCATTTAAACGATTAAGTTCTTGGTTGGAAAGTTGTAATTTTTCCACCATACTTTCCAGCATATTTACCTTGCCCGAAAGTTGCATTTGCAAATTGGCAATTTGTTGCTGATAGTTGTGCTCCGCCTTCATAATGGTACGGTTCATTTTACGCAGTACGAATTTACGCGTTACCCAATAAGTTCCTAACGCAATGAGCGCCACAATTAACAACGAATAAGAAAGCAGAATTTGATAAGCAGTCATACTCCTCCTAGCAAATGGGCTCGCCCCACACCTGTTGTAAATCTTGTTTCAAAATACTTCCTTCCCGCAGTAACCGGGCCGGGTTAACCGTTACATCCAGCACACTGGAAGCCGTCGGGCTCAGTGTGCCGCCCAGTAAAATATAATCCACCTGTCCGTCAAATGTTTCCAGCACGCTTGCTTCGTCCGTCAATACAGGTTGACCATGCACGTTGGCACTGGTGGAACAAAGCGGCATACGCATTTGACTAAGCACACGACGTAAAGGTTCGTATGCCGGAACACGCAAACCAAGTCCCTTAGCTCCACGCAAAAGGGGTTCTCCCTCTTTTGTAGACGGCACAATCAGCGTAAGCCCACCGGGCCAGTATTTCTGCGCTACCTGCAACGCTGCCGGCGAAAACTGTGCAACTTGCCGGGCTTGCTCTACACTGGCTACTAAAATTTGCAAAGGTTGTGCAAGCGGGCGCTGCTTTATTGTATAAATTTTTTGCACCGCTGTTTCACAAAATGCACCCGTACCTATTCCGTACACCGTATCCGTGGCAAAAACGGCAACAGCTCCCTCTTCCAGTGCGCGAGCCAAAGCCGTAACTTCCACATTATTCTTCAAAATCTGCGTTTTCATCTTCTTCCTGCAAAACGGTACTGTCAAAGCAGTCAATAATCAGCACAAATTCACCCTGCACTTTTTTCTTTTTGCTAAATTGCTGGGCAAGTTCACGCGCGGTGCCGCGGGCATATTCTTCATATACTTTGGAAATTTCACGTGCCGCTACAACGGGGATATTTTCCCCCAGTGTTTTGGCAATTAATTCCAACATTTTCACCACACGGTAAGGTGATTCATACACAATCACTGGATGTTTAAGCGCGGCTGCCCCACTAATCAGTTTGGCCGCTTTGCCCGGTTTGCGTGGCAAAAATCCTAAAAATGTAAACGCGCCGCCCGTCAGCCCAGCTGCCGATAAGGCGCACGCCATAGCCGTTGGCCCTGGAAGAGCCGTTACCGCAATACCGGCTGCCAAGGCCGCCTTAACCAGCTTCCACCCCGGGTCGGAAATACACGGAGTACCGCAATCACTCACAAGCGCACAATTTTTGCCTGCTTGGAGTGCCTCTACACAACGCATCACAGAACGCGCATCGTTTTCATTATAACGATAAAGCGGTTTGTGAATTTGAAAATGCGTTAAAAGAGTTTGCGTGCGGCGGGTATCTTCACATAATACGCCGTCACACGCTTGCAAAACATCCAGCGCGCGTAGCGTAATATCCCGCAAATTACCAATAGGAGTAGGAACTATGTATAACATTAGTTATATCATATAAAAATTTAGGACTTGTTTTTTTGAAAAATCTATTTATACTTATGAGTATCCCTACTACAAGAGGTGATTATTATGAAAAATTTTTTAACTTGTTTGATTGTAAGTGTGTGTGTAATGCTATTGAGTGTAACTGCAACTGCCCGAAAACTTCGCCCGGTACAAATGAAAGTTAAATCGGACCTAAGCAAAGAGGTAGAGTTGCAACACAAACAGGCACAAGAGGAATGGAAACAGAAACTAAAAAATAAAGTGTGGTTTGCCAACCGTTCTTTGCGACAACAATGTGAAGAAGTACTCGGTTGTGACAGTTGGGCTAAGCACGAATTTGAAAAAGACTCAACGTTTCACGTTAGTCATGTGCAGGTAAGTCACGAGGGTATCATTGAAAAGGATAATAAACGTGTAATATCCAAGATATCGGTACAGTTTCTCTTTACCAATGCTAAACACCCTAGAGGGCGGGTAAAAACATTCGCGTTTAAGAATGTGCCCTTGAATAGTAAAGAATGCTTTGATTGTGAAAATTTTAGGTCCAATTATATGGGTAGCGCTTCTTATGAGTCCATGGAAGGAACTTTCCGCTAAAAGTTAACAATCCGCAAAAAATCCTCCGGACCATAACGGAGGATTTCTTATGCACGACAAAATCCATATTTAGTATAATAACTATTTGTTACTACTCATTAAAAACAAAAGAGGATTTTTAACGTCAATGTCACACATTTTGAAAAAGATTAAACTCAACACATTTGCCATAATTTTGGGCATCATTGCCTGTGTAGCTTTCATGACGTGGGTCGTACCCAGTGGAAATTATGACCGAGTAGAACAAGACGGTCGCTCTGTGGTAGTATCGGGAACCTATCACGCGGTAGCAAGCGCTCCGCAAGGGCTGTTTGATGTATTAAAAGCCCCCATTGAAGGATTTGAAAAAACGGCTTTAGTCATTGTGTTTTTATTAGTAATCGGCGGAGTATTATCCGTAGTGGAAAAAACCGGAGCCATTTCCGCAGGAATTGGAGCGGCCAGCCAATTTTTTAAACGCAATCCCAAACTGCGATTTTTGTTTATTCCATTAGGGATCATTACCTTTTCCTTATGCGGAGCCACGTTTGGGATGTGCGAGGAAGCACTCATCTTTATTCCGATTTGTATTCCACTAGCGTTATCATTAGAATATGATTCTACTTTAGGCATCGCCATTCCGTTTGTAGGTGCTGGGGTCGGGTTTGCCGCTGCTTTTACTAACCCGTTCACCGTAGGAATTGCCCAAGGGATTGCGCAAGTGCCACTATACTCCGGGATAGGGTACCGATTGTTCATTTGGGCGGTTTGTACTACCGTGGTAATTACGTGGCTATGTATTTATGCCCGTAAAATCCGTAAAGACCCCACAGCCAGTTTAACGTATGAATTGGATATTGAAAAACGTAAAGAATTAAAACTGACCAAAGAGGCACCGCGTATGACACACCGCCAAAAACGAGTACTTATTGCGTTTGGGATCGGAATGCTATGTTTAATTATCGGTGTGTTAAAACCGCAAATTTGTGCTTTCATTAATAACCATTGGGGCATTGATTTGATGGAAATGTTGCACCTGGAAGCCACCGGGTGGTACATCACCGAAATTGCAGCCCTATTTTTAGGCGTTGGTTTTGTGTGCGGGTTTTTGGGCAATATGAAAATGCAAGAATTTAACGATGCGTTTTTTGACGGAGTGCGTGGCATGTCGGAAATTGCTATGCTACTGTGTTTTGCACAGGCCATTGTGATTATTGCCAACAACGGACATATTTTAGACACTTTGCTTGAGTGGATGAGCGGAGCTATTAAACACCTGCATCCTATTTTTGCCAGTTGGGCCGCTATGATGTTACAAACCGTAATTGATTTCTTTATTCCGTCCGGCTCCGGAAAAGCCGTTTTAACGATGCCGGTTTTAGCGCCACTGGCTGACTTGATCGGTATCACGCGCCAAACGATGGTACTCGCTTTTCAACTAGGTGGAAGTTGGCTCAATATCTGTATGCCGACTGACCCGGTTACCATTGCCGCTATCGGGTTTGCACGCATTAGTTTTGGGCGGTGGCTCAAGTGGGTATTACCGCTTTTAATTATGATGTACTTATTATCCTTTGCGTTTTTAGTACCTCCGTACTTTATGCATTGGTAACTATTTTTTTCCTCCCGCATTTATTTTGTTTGAGCCGGGAGGAAGTTTTATGTAAAACATGCTGGACAACAAAGAGGAAAACAAAAGGAAATGACACAAGTCGTATCTCGTTCTTTTGCAAGAGCCAAAAGAATGTTGTGCAACACCTATTTCTTGGTGTTTGCAATCATGGCCACCGTGGCCGTGTTAACGTGGGT
>CACXHA010000124.1 GCA_902767385.1 uncultured Elusimicrobium sp. | reverse complement strand
AGTAACAGCGGCAAAGTCGGCGGCTTTCATCGCTTTGACGCGTGCTTTGGTGGTCTCATCGGTAGGAATATCCACACGGGTGTAGTATGGGGTGCCATGCTGAGCCGTTAGTTTATCATATAAGGAGGCAATATCACCCTCGGTAGCGGCAATCTCCATTAAAAGACAAACCGCAAACATACCATCTTTTTCTGTCGTCCAACCGCTGACCGACATACCGGCGCTCTCTTCCCCGGCTAACACATATTTCCCCTCACGCAGACCGGGCACAAAGTATTTAAAACCTACATTTACTTCATCTAGCCCCAGTTTATAACTAGCGGCAATGCGGTCTAACAAAGCGGTTGTTCCCAACGTACGGCCAATGGCGCTGGCCCCTTTAATTTTTTGGTGACGCACTAAATAATCTGCCATTACGCAAAGTGCATGATTTGGGGAAATCAGTCCCCCTTTCGGTGTAGCACAACCAAAGCGGTCCGAATCGGGGTCACTGGCTCCGGCAAAATCATACTCTTTGTTTTCCACGTATTTAATTAGAGGAGACATGGGGTACTTGGAAGACGGATCCATGCGGATTTTACCGTCGTGGTCAATCGGGATAAAATAAAAAGTCGGGTCTTGCTCGGTACTGACAATATCCAAATTTTTAAGTCCGTATTTTTCTTGAATTGCTTTGTAAAAAGCCAAGCTCGCCCCGCCTAACGGGTGCACCGCAAATTTTAAAGGGGCGTTGGCAATTTTGGCAAAATCAATATATTTAGCCAAAGCCGTTACATACGGAGTGATAATATCGGCATTTTTAACAAGCCCTTTGGCACGCGCCTGCTCCAAAGGAATCGTTTTAATTTGATCCGGGTGCGCCATATATTCGTTGGCATATTTTTCAATTTGCCCGGTTAAAGTACTATCCGCAGGACCGCCATGAGAAGGATTATATTTTAGCCCCATATCTTGCGGCGGGTTATGGCTAGCCGTACCATTCAAACACGCACACACACGTCCGCTTAAAATTTCAAATGAAAACACTGGGGTTGGAACCGGCATATCCGGCAGTACCACCGTAATACCATTCCCCGCTAATACTTCCGCACACAAATCAGCCGTATCACGCGACATTAACCGTGTGTCCCCCCCTACCAACACAGGCCCTGTAATGTGTTGTTCCTGATGAATCCGCGCTACGGCTTGTGCAATGGCCTTAGCGTGTAAGGCACAAAAGCCCGCACCCAACTGCCCGCGGTGCCCTGAAGTGCCAAACTTTACCGCTACCGGTTTTTGAGAAGGATTAAAAAACTCTTCACGTAGTTTTTTTACATCAATGCGTTGCTTGGTTAAAGTTCCGGCTAACGGGCTAATCATACGAACTCCTTAAATTATAAAAATGTAGTTGGGGTTGCTAAATACTCCCCTCTTTTTCTATGATATTATATATCTAAAACCTTTTGCAAACGGAGAACTTGTATGAAAAAATTTCTGCTAGTATTAACCGCGCTTTTTGTGACCGGTGCTTCTGCCTATGCTACCAACATGGGGGACGATTTCCGCGCTCACTATTCCGCAAATTCTAACTTGTCAGCCTATAATAGAGATTTAACCGCCACCATGGGTATGATTGATTTTAACACCGGAAACGCCAAAACCTTCCCGGCCGCCAGTTTGGGCGTAAGTTTAAGCGTATTTAAAACTTCTTCCAACAATGATATTTCCAGCGACAGTTATGTAGTGCAACCCTACTTGGTAGCGGAAACAAAAATTCCCGTCATTGATGTAGGTGTAGTACTGCGCGGAACCGATTTAAACGGCTACAAATCTATCGGGGGCGGTTTAACCTACCAAATGAGTGTGCTTGATTTCTTAAACTTAAACTTTGGCGGATTTTATGACAGAGGCAGCACCGAGTGGTACACCAATGATCACTACTCGCTTTCCGCGGTAGCTTCTGCCGGCATTTTGATTTTTACTCCTTACTTGGGTGTTGGATATGACTACGGCACTATTAAAACCCGCGGTTTTGCCAATAACCGTTCTTCTTCCGACGGTCAGTTGCGCGGTATGGTGGGTTTAAATATGAGTCCGCTTCCCTTACTGTCTGGCTTTGTAGGTTATACTGTTACCAAAGATAGCCATGGTTTTACCGGCGGAATTGGCCTTAGCTTTTAATGAGTTATAAAGACGCGCTTAAAGAATTTTTCGGCGAGGACTGCTTACTCAACGAGCCTATGTCCTTGCATACTACCTATCGTACAGGAGGCCCTGCGGAAGTATATGTATATCCGCAAACGCCTGAAGGATGGGAATTTGTGCTTAAGTTGGCCCGTACCGAAAATATCCCTTTACGCGTCGTGGGGTTTGGTTCTAATATTTTAGTGGGCAGCCGCGGCATAGGCGGTATTACTTGTTCTACCAAAAAAATGAATCGTATTCTGGTAGAAAAGGATACGATTAAAGCCCAAGCCGGTGCTCCGCTGGATAAAGTGGCAGAGCTGGCCTGTAAAGCCGGCCTGGCCGGTATGGAAAAATTATCCGGTATCCCGGGTAGCGTGGGCGGAGCCGTCTATATGAACGCCGGAGCGTACGGGCAAGAAACGGCCGATTGCTTAGAATATTTTGATATTATAGACCTGGAAGGCCGGCCAGCCACCTTGTTAAAAAGCGACCTCAAATTTTCTTACCGCAAAGTAGAAGGACTACCGCCCTGCATTATTTTGTCCGCCGGGTTTAAGCTTAGTCCCGGAAATTTTACCCAACTACTCGCAGCCCGCAGCCAAGTGCAACATAGCCGCGTAGAAAAACAACCGTTGGAATTTCCGTCTGCCGGGAGTGTATTTAAACGCCCGGTAGGGGATTATGCCTCGCGTTTGATAGATGAAGCGGGGTTGCGCGGATTGTCGGTAGGTGGGGCCAAAGTGTCCGAAAAGCATGCCGGATTCATTGTCAATTTCAATCATGCCACGCCAGAAGACATTAAAATTTTAATGGACCAAGTGCGCCAAAAAGTAAAAGAGCAATTTGGCGTAGAATTAGAACTGGAACAGATTTTGTGGGGAACGTTTGACGAGTAGCCCCCTTCAAATTGACGACTTGCCCAAAATAAGTTATACTATATAGGTAGTTGAGGAGTCGTGGTGTAGCCTGGTTAACACGCTGCCCTGTCAAGGCAGAGACCGCGAGTTCGAATCTCGTCGACTCCGTATTTTAGTTT
>CACXHA010000123.1 GCA_902767385.1 uncultured Elusimicrobium sp. | reverse complement strand
TTTTGAAGAATTAAGCAAAGACCAAAACTTTGTCAATTTATTAAATCAAGTCAAAGACAGTTACTACGCCTATAAAAACGAACAACATACCTGGTATAAAGACCATCACCAAGAAAACGGCAACCTCTTAACCGCATATTTTTCTATGGAATATGGTATCGGCGAGGGACTGCCGATTTATTCCGGTGGTTTAGGTATGCTGGCCGGGGACCACATTAAATCCGCCAGCGACCTGGGTATGCCGATTATCGGCGTGGGTCTGTTTTACAAACAGGGCTATGTGCAACAGCTTATTAACCGCGAAGGTTGGCAAAATGAAGAATATCCCGATAACGATTGGGCCCACATGCCCGTAGAACACGTGCAAAAAGATGGAAAAGATATTATCGTAGATATTCCGTTAGGCGGCGAAACAGTTAAGGCCTGCGTATGGCGCGTACCGGTGGGGCGCACTTCACTTTACTTATTAGACACCAACTTACAAGAAAACACCCCAGCACAACGTGTCATTACCGAAAAACTTTACGGGGGTGACCGCGAAAACCGCATCCGTCAAGAAGTAGTGCTTGGTATCGGCGGCGTGAAAGCTTTAACTGCCATGGGAATCTTCCCCACTGTTTATCATATTAACGAAGGTCACAGTGCGTTCTTACTTTTCCAGCGCATCATTGACCTCATGAAAAATGAAAAACTCACCTTTGACCAAGCGCGGGAAAAAGTATGGACTACCTCCGTATTTACAACTCACACCCCTGTTATTGCCGGGAATGAACATTTTGACCCGGCCCTCGTGCGCAAATACATGGAATATTACGCCAACGAAATGGGCATTGGGTGGGACGCATTTTTAGAAATCGGCAAAGAAACACCGCAGTCACCCATGTATTGTATGACGGTGGTGGCACTACGACTCTCGGCTTTTTGCAACGGCGTTGCCAAATTACACGGCGAGGTCAGCCGAGAAATGTGGCACAACCTTTGGCCCAATTTACCCAAAGTAGAAGTACCGATTACTAGTATTACTAACGGGATTCACAGTTCGTCGTGGATTTCACATGAACTCAACGACTTGTACCGCAAATATTTGTATAACAACAATCAATTAGGGTACATTGACCCGTCCGAACCGGAACCCTGGAACAAAATGTCCAATATCCCGGACGCAGAACTGTGGGATGTGCACACAATTCGCAAAAATAAACTCATTACCATGGTGCGCAATCGTTTGCAACGCCAACTCACGCGCCAAGGCATGGACGTAATGACGGTAAAAAAAGCTTCACAAGTGTTGCGCCCCGATGTATTGACCATTGGTTTTGCGCGCCGTTTTGCCACGTACAAACGTGCCACATTACTATTTAAAGATTTAAACCGCTTAGACAAAATCATTAACAACCCGGCCCGCCCGGTCCAGTTTGTTTTTGCGGGTAAAGCTCACCCGGCCGATACTGCCGGGAAAGAATTTATTAAACTGATTGTCAGTCTTACCCAAAATGACCCGCGCTTTAAAGGCAAAATCGTATTTGTGGAAGACTACAACATGAACGTAGCCCGCTATATGGTGCAAGGCGTGGACGTATGGCTCAACAACCCAATTCGCCCCATGGAAGCCAGCGGTACCAGTGGTATGAAAGCCGCGCTAAATGGTGCGCTTGCGTTGTCTATCTTAGACGGCTGGTGGGATGAAGTGGGCCCCTGCGATTTTGGGTGGTCTATCGGCGGCAACGAAACTTATAAATCCGACACTGAACGCGATAGCGTAGAAGCTGAGTCTTTGTATAGCTTAATTGAACAAGACATTGCCCCTACCTATTACGCCAAGAGTGATAAAGAAACTTTCTCGGCAGCTTGGGTGGCTTTGATGAAGGAATCGGTCAAGCATATTGCCCCGGTTTTCAACACCAATCGCATGGTTAAAGAATATTACGAACGCTTTTATGTACCGGCACACAACTACGGGTTAGGATTGAATGAACCCGGCAAAGTACAAGCCGTATCCGCCTGGCGCAAACAAATTGCCGATAACTGGTACCGTGTAAGCATTAAAGACCTTACCGCCGCCCCGCAAGAAGCTATTTTAATGGGCGACAAAGTACACTTTAAAGCGCAAGTATCGTTGGGTAATTTAAAGCCGGAAGAAGTACAAGTGGAAGCTTTCTTGGGCCGGCGCGGCAACGTGGGCGGCATTGTAAAATTGGCCACTATCCCCATGAAAAACACCGGCAAAGACGGTGAAACATATATCTATGAAGCACAAGTGGCCCCGCAAAACAGCGGCCGGCAAGATTATGCTTTGCGCGTGCTACCCAAAAACGATGCCCTACCCAGCGTGTTAACGCCGTTATTTATCCGTTGGGAAGAATAATGGTTGATATACCGAAATAAACGCCCCGCTTCCCTAAGCGCAAACACTACGCAAGAAAAGGTGATTTTTCAAAATCTAAGTAGTTGGCGGGGCAAGTTGCCCGCATAGGCGTAGCGGTAGCTACGTCAAGGGCAAGGGACCGTCAAATACAACGATTTTGGAAAATTGTACCGCGGGTTAGCAACAAAATTCAAAAATCTTTTGTTTTTGAATTTTGTGCGTAAAGCGCAACTTCGCGTCTGTCGTTAAATATTATGCTAAACATTGTATTAATTAACCCGGAAATCCCTTTTAATACCGGCAATATCGGCCGCTCGTGCGTGGCTACCGGTACGCGTTTGCATTTAGTCGGTAAACTTGGCTTTAAAATTGCGTCCAAAGAAATCCGCCGTAGCGGGCTGGATTACTGGCCCAACTTAGATTACCGCCGCTATGAAACGTGGGAATTATTTTTAGAAAACGAAAAACCGGCGCGCGAAAAATTATTTTTTCTTTCCACCAAAGGCAAAACTGCCTATTGGGACGTACAAATTCCTGCCGACGCCTTTTTATGTTTTGGAGCCGAGGGATTTGGCCTTCCCAAGGAATTTTACGAAATTTACAAAGACCGTCTGTTTACCATCCCTATGACGGGCCCGGTACGTTCTCTTAATTTATCCAGTTCTGCTGCCATTGTTTTATTTGAAACGCTACGGCAACACAAATAAAAAAGGCCGCTCACGCGGCCCGTTGTAAAACCAAACCATTTTACAATTAATCTATGTCTTTCATTCCTAACTGTTCACAAGTTTTGTTATCACTATCTTTGCAGGTAACGTTCACATTTTCTCCAATATTCGCCTCAAACCAATAATTCCATCCTTCGTCTCCTGTGCGGGTAACTTTTACAGTTCCTCCACTAATTGTAGGACCACTAAAATGTTTTGATTTCGTAATATCTTGCACGGTCTGAGGGGCCGTCCCGGTTACCAACTGCTTAGTGTAGATATATTCCGCAGCATAGCGCGCATTATTTAACCCTTCTAATGCACGTCCGCGTTCTGCGGCACGCTGGTATCTGGGCAACGCCACCGCAACCAAAGCACCAATCATTACCATTACAATCAATAATTCAATAAGTGTAAACCCAACGCAAAACGTATGCCCGGCTTTTGTATTTTTATAATTCATATTCTTCTCCTGTGTCTTATTGTAGCAAATTTATAACGGCTTTAATGACCCAATTGTTCCAATTGACGCGTCTGCTGTTGCTGCTGTTTTTTAAGTTGTTGCTCTAACTGCCGCGCCCGATTAACGGTTTGTACCTGGTTGTTATGTTGTGTTTGCATATGACGGGTATATTGAGGCAACATCCATGCCACCAACAACCCGATAATTACAATGGATAATAATAAACCCACAAGCCCAAATCCTTTATTCATATAAGTTCTCCCTATTATTATATCCTGTTATTTTATAGAATAAAGGAAATTTGTATGCAAATCAAGTATTTTTTTTGGATTTTATTTGGCTTAAACTTGCTTAATTATATAGACCGGCAAGTGCTTTATGCTGTTTTCCCACTTTTACAAACCGATTTAAATTTAAATGATTTTCAACTAGGCGCGTTGGCCTCGGTTTTTATGCTTGTTTATATGTGTTATGCTCCGTTTATAGGTTACTTGGCCGACCGTTTTTCCCGCCCAAAACTAATTGCCTTAAGTGCTTTTTTATGGAGCGGAGCCACCCTGTCCTGTGGGTTTGCCTGCAACTATATTTCGCTCTTAATTCCGCGTGCGCTAATTGGAGTAGGCGAAGGCGGTTTTACCACCATTGCGCAACCTTTTTTGGCAGAACACTACCCGCAAGAAAAGCACGCCCCCGTACTGGCCGCTTTTGGCTTAGCTCTGCCTGTTGGTAGCGCACTGGGGTATGTACTCGGCGGACTTATCAGCGGACAGTGGGGGTGGCGCGTTGCTTTTATGGCAGTTGCAATCCCGGGGTTATTTTTGGCCTTACTCGCACTGATGCTTCTTAAAGATAAAATACGCCAAACCCAAACCGAACGCCCCACACTCAAAGATTATTTCCCCTTATTTCACAATAAACCTTTTTTGCAGGTTTGTTTTGCCGAAGCGATGATGACCTTTGTGATGGGCGGTTTAGCTGCTTGGATGCCCATGTATTTGCACCGCTATCTAGGGTTTAGTGCCGCACAAGCTGGTACACAATTTGGGATTTTGGTGATTAGTTGCGGAGCTTTGGGTACTTATATGGGTGGACACGTAGCCGCTTGGCTATTAAAACGCACCCCGCAAGCTTATTACAAACTGATTGCCGTTTGCTTTGCCGCCGCACTTCCTTTCTGCTGGTTGGCACTGTGCTTAACACACGCAGGCACTGTACTGGCTTGTTTGGGCATGGCTCTTGTACTATTATTCATGCCGACCGGTGCCATTGCCGCGGCGCTAGTTGCTACTACAGACCCCAAAATACGCTCTATGGCGTTTGCCGTTAACATTTTTATAATTCATTTGTTGGGGGATGCGTTATCCCCCACGCTTATCGGGTGGGTATCTGATACGTGGACGTTAAAAACAGCCGTTTTTATAGCTAGTTTACTGCTTTTACCCGGTGCTTGGGCCAGCTTAAAAGCCAAAAACTAAAGAAAAGTATGCGCGGTAAAAATTTCCACGGCCCGCTCTAAACCAATTTGATCTTCTGCGTCAAACCGCGCCAAAGCCGGGGAATCTATATCTAGCACGCCCCACACTTGACTATTCTTAAAAACAGGAATTACAATCTCACTTTTAGAAGCACTATCGCACGCAATGTGCCCCGCAAACTGATGCACGTCTTGCACAAGTTGTGTTTTCCCAGTTTGCGCCGCAGTTCCGCATACGCCTTTTCCCAAGGCAATGCGCACGCAAGCAGGATTGCCTTGAAAAGGGCCCAACACCAGTTCGTTCCCGCGCCGCACATAAAACCCGGCCCAATTCAAATTTTCCAACCCGTTAAACAACACTGCCGCCATATTAGCCATATTGGAAACGGGGTCGGTTTCCATGGATAGCATGCCTTCCAATTGCTTGAGCAGAAGCGAATATACTTGGGATTTATTCATAAAAATATTGTACTATTATTGCATTTTTACCGCAAAAAGACTTAAAATAGAGGTAGGGCCATAGAGCCCCAGGAGTCTTATGCCAAAAGTTGAAGTAGATCAAAACCGCTGCAAAGCATGTTATTTATGCATAAGCGTATGCCCCAAAAAATGCTTGGGCAAAAGCAAAACTATTAGCAAAAAAGGATATTTCCCCGCGGTGCAAGAACGCCCGCAGGATTGCATCGGGTGCAAGATGTGTTATGTGATGTGCCCGGACGTAGCTATTACTGTTTTGAAAGATTAAGGATTTATAGTATGACCGAAAAAGCTTTACGTAAAGGAAACGAAGCCCTCGCTGAAGGCGCCATCCGGGCCGGGGTACGTTTTTTTGCCGGATACCCAATTACTCCGCAAAATGAAGTGCCGGAATATATGTCGGCCCATATTGCGGACGAAGGCGGTGCCTTCGTCCAGGCCGAAAGCGAACTGGCTGCTATCAACATGGTTTATGGCGCCGCCGCTACCGGCACGCGTGCGATGACGTCTTCTTCTTCACCGGGCATTAGCTTAAAACAAGAAGGGATTACCTATTTGGCCAGTGCCGATTTGCCTTGTCTAATTGTTAACGTCATGCGCGGAGGCCCGGGCCTAGGCAGTATTGCCGGCGCACAAGGGGATTACTTCCAAGCTACGCGCGGCGGTGGTAACGGAGATTACCATGTACTTGTATTGGCTCCTAATTCGGTAGAAGAACTGGGTAATTTCCCTAAACTCGCTTTTGATTTGGCCGAAAAATATCGCATGCCCGCTATGATTTTAGCCGACGGCATTTTGGGACAAATGATGGAAAGTATGTCTTTTAATTTTGACCCGGTAGACCCCAATAAACTAGGTAAATTTGATTGGGCAGTAGACATCCACAAAAACGGTCGTGCTAAAAACAACGTATTTTCCTACAAAGGCGATAACTTGATTGCCGACGTGGTGGAACGCGCCAAACGCTACGGTTTAGTAGAACAAACCGAGCAACGCTTTGAAGAACGTAACTGCAAAGACGCCGACGTGATTTTGGTGGCGTACGGCCTTTCTTCACGCGCTTGCTTAGAGGCCGTCAACCACGCCAAAGAACAGGGCCTCAAACTCGGCCTTTTCCGCCCCATTACGTTGTGGCCGTTCCCATCTAAACGCTTGGCGGAACTAGCGCAAAAAACCAAAGCTATTTTGGTAGTAGAACAAAGTTTAGGCCAACTGGTGCAAGATGTTAAACTTTCCGTAGGGGATAAAGTCCCTGTGGGATTAAATGCCTATCCTTCCGGTGGGCAACCTGATGGTTCTCAAATTCTAACAGCCGCTAAATCCCTCTTAACCGGCAAAAAGGAAGGGCTTTTCTCGCTTAAAGACCATGCCGCCGGTTTTACTTATAACTGCGTACGTGACCTCAAATTGGGAGTCCAAGGGGACCGCAAGGGGGAAACCAAATGAGTACTGTTTTAGCTAAGAAACCAAATGCTTTAACTGATGTGCCCATGCACTATTGCCCCGGTTGTGGACATGGCATTGTGCACCGCTTAATTGCCGAAACGTTGGAAGAATTAAACGTAGCCGATCGCGCTATCGGTGTAGCTCCGGTAGGATGTGCGGTGTTTGCAGACTCCTACTTTGCCTGCGATTGCGTGCAGGGTGCGCATGGCCGTGGCCCCGCTATTGCTACCGGCATTAAACGTTCCAAACCGCAAGCTATTGTATTTTCTTATCAGGGTGACGGCGATTTGGCCTCTATCGGTATGGCAGAAATTGTACACGCCGCAGTGCGTAACGAAAATATTACCGTCATTTTTATCAACAACGCTATTTACGGTATGACCGGCGGTCAAATGGCCCCCACTACGCTGGTGGGCCAAGTAGCCACCACCGCCCCCAAAGGGCGTGACCCCAAATTGCAAGGTTGGCCAATTAATATGTGCGAAATGCTTGCCCAAATTACGGGAAGCAAATTTTTAGCGCGCGGCGCGGTAGATACCCCGCAAAATGTACTTAAAACCAAACAATATTTGAAAAAAGCTTTTGAAAATCAAATTAACAACGTCGGTTTTTCCATGGTGGAAGTCATTTCCCAATGTCCCACCAACTGGCACGCCGACGTGCAACAGGCCTTAGAATTTGTCCGCACCAAAATGATGCCGCAATATCCGTTAGGCATTTTCAAAGACAAGGGGGCTGACTAATGTATCAAGGTATTCGTATTGCCGGATTTGGCGGACAAGGTGTTATTTCCGCAGGGATTTTACTGGCGCAAGCAGGTGTGGAAAATAAATTAAACGCTAGTTGGCTCCCTTCTTACGGGCCCGAAATGCGCGGCGGAACGGCCAACTGCTCCGTCGTAGTAAGCGACGGGGAAGTTTACACGCCTATTGTGTCCCGCCCGGATAGCGTAATTGTCATGAACGAGCCTTCGTTGCCGAAATTTGAACCCATGCTTAAAGCAGGCGGACTCTTAATCTTAAACAGTTCCCTCATCAATTCGCGCCCGACGCGCAGCGATATTAAAACCGTTTGCGTGCCTTGTAATGAAATTGCCCAAAAACTAGGCATGGACCGTATTGCTAATTTGGTGGCGTTGGGGGCCTTTATTAAATTGACTGGCGCGGTAAGCATTGACGCGGTAGCTGATGCCATGAAAAAGGTTTACAAACGCGCCAAACCCGAAATGCTGGCCCTGAATAAGAAGGCCCTACAAGCCGGTTTTGACGCGGTGTGAGCGTGTTGGTACGCTCCAACAGTTTCCATATTTGAGTATCTTTGCGCCGACTTTCGCTTGCGTACTTACGGTGCTACGCGCCGTCCACAGGACGTACGCCACGCTCAACTTACGGCACAAATCTATCTCAAATCTGAAAACATACCCGTCCCTTATATCTTGCTTACGCTATGGCGGGAAAACACAGGCCTTAGATAACCCAAATTTGAAAAACCGCTAACAATCTGGTATAATATACCTGTAATGCCGAGGTAGCTCAGTGGTAGAGCACTGGTCTGAAAAACCAGGTGTCGACAGTTCGATCCTGTCCCTCGGCATTCTTTTTC
>CACXHA010000122.1 GCA_902767385.1 uncultured Elusimicrobium sp. | reverse complement strand
TAATTTTAACAGTTCAATTAAGTGCCACGCGATGGCTTCGCCCTCGCGGTCAGGGTCGGTAGCCAGGTAAATTTCCGGCGCGGCTTTGGCTAAAGTGGTTAGTTCCTTAAGCATCTTTTTGGCACGTTCCACCGGTTCATAGGTGGGGGTAAAATCGTGCTCAATATCTACGCCCATATCGTGTTGGGGCAAATCGCGTACGTGTCCAAAAGAGCTGCGCACAATAAAATCACTTCCTAAAATTTTGCTAATGGTTTTTTGCTTGGTGGGAGACTCCACAATCACTAATTTTTTACCGGTTGCTGCCATAATTTTCACTTCCTTGTAAGATTAAAATTTATTTTTACTATACAGCCCGTTTTCACAGGCCAAAAATCCTTTTACTTCCAGTTCAAACAGTAACCCTGCCGTTTCCGGCACGTCGGCCTCAATGGCCAAGGCCACTTGGTCTAAACTAAGTTGCCCGTCTGCAACCGCCTGCATCACTTGCTGTTGGCGTTCGGTCAACTCTTCCTCGGGTTTTACCGGGGTTTGCTCGTTATGTTCAAAAAATCGTTTATCCAGGCCAAAGCGTTGGGCCTGTGGTATATAGTCTAGTATATCTGCGACGGTGGTGGCAACCCCTGCCCCTTGTTTAAGTAGGGAGTTGGGCCCCCCGGAAGTCAAACTGTCTATCGGGCCGGGCACAGCTAGCACGTCTTTACCTTGTTCTAAAGCCAGTTTAGCGGTAATTAGCGCGCCCGATTTTATTTCCCCTTCTATCACGACGATCGGTTGCGACAACGCGGCAATCATCCGATTGCGGCGTGGAAAGTGGAAGGCATTGGGCGGCCTGTTAAAAGGCAACTCACTTACAATAGCACCGCCGTACTCTAAAATAGCTTTTTCAAGCGCGCGGTTTTCCGGCGGATAACAACGCCCGATTCCGGTACCGATAACGCCTACGGTGGGTTTTTTCTCGCGTACACAGGCCGCGTGGCAGGTGCTATCCACCCCGCGGGCCAGGCCGCTCACGACCACCACGCCGGCTTGCGCCAATTCGGTGGCTAGTTTTTCGGCCACGCGCCGCCCGTAAGGCGTAATTTTGCGCGTACCTACCAGGCCCACACAGGCCTGTGTTTCGGCGGGTAATTTGCCTAGTACATAAAGTGCGATGGGGGCCTCTTTGCAGTTACGCAGAGATTGGGGATATTCGTCGTCTTCGGGCAGATAAATATGACCGCCCAGTTTTTCGGTTTTTTCCCACTCTTCTTGCGGATTAATGGAAAAAGCTTCTTTGAGTAAATTGGCTGCGGTAGAGGGGTTTAAATTGGCTTCACGTGCTAAGGTTTGCGCGTCTTGCTTTAAAATTTCTTGTGCCGAACCGAATATTTCCAATAGCCGCGCTAACCAATCGGCCCGGAAGTATAAGAAAGCATTTAAGCGGATACGGGCTAGGCGTTCTTCGGCAGAGATTTGCGCGTTCATAGGTCGGCCACTCCTTTGCGGTCCAGCGGGCGGTATTGCATCACTTCCACTAAATGTTTGGTTTCAATGTTTGGTTTGTTTTCTAGGTCTGCAATGGTGCGGGCCGTTTTTAAAATCTTGTCTAAACTGCGCGCGCTTAGACCGAATTTGCGCATGGCGGCTTCTAAAATACTTTCGGCACCCGGGGGGAGCTTGCAAAACTCTTTGAGTTGGGCCGAAGTCATAAACGCGTTGGCGTTGGTGGACGTACCGGCAAAGCGTTTCTTTTGGATTTCCCGCGCCGCCAGTACGCGCGCGCGAATTTGGGCGGAAGTTTCGCCTTCGCTTTTTTGGTTCCAATCGGTAAATTTGACCGGGTTTAGCTGTACCGTTAAATCAATACGGTCCAGCAAGGGCCCGGAAATACGGTTTTTGTAGCGGGTTACTTGCATAGGGCTGCACGTGCAGGGTTTTAAAGGGTTTCCCAAATTTCCGCACGGACATGGGTTCATAGCGGCCACCAGCGTAAACCGGGCCGGGTACGAAACCGTTTCTTTGGCACGCGAAATAGTGACTTGTCCGTTTTCTAACGGCTCACGCAGAACCTCTAATGCAGAGCGGGAAAACTCGGCAAATTCATCTAAAAATAACACGCCGTTATGGGCCAAAGATACTTCGCCGGGGCGCGGATTGGAACCTCCGCCGATTAAAGCTACGTCCGAAATGGTATGGTGCGGATCGCGAAACGGGCGCGCCGTAAGCAGCCGGCTTTTGCCCATTAAATTGCAAATGGAATAAATTTTGGTAATTTCCAACGCTTCTTCTTGCGTGAGCGGCGGCAAAATACCGGGGAAACGCTTGGCCAACATACTTTTGCCGGTACCCGGCAGTCCAATCATCAGCACGTTATGCCCGCCGGCAGCGGCAATTTCCAACGCGCGTTTAGCTAATGCTTGTCCCTTGACTTCGCTAAAATCTAATACGGTTTGTGGGGTTTCATCCGGGGCCGGTACATAGCTAAGCTCTACGGCGCTAAGCGGAATTTTTTCTTCCAAATAATCGGCCAGTTCGCGCAAAGTGTGCGGCGTAATAAACGGGGCGGAAGATATTTGCCCCTCCAGTGCGTTGGCGGGCGGAATAACGGCGGTTTTGCCGAGCTTTTTGCATGAAATCAGCATGGGAAGCACACCGGCACAAGGGCGCAACGAACCGTCCAGTGCCAGTTCCCCTAAGACGAGAAAATGATTGATTTTTTCGCAGGCGTGGGGGGAAAGTTGTTGGGTAGCGGCCAAGATGCCTAGCGCAATGGGTAAATCAAATTGCGTACCGCTTTTACGCAGTTCCCCGGGGCTTAAATTAACAGTTACCCGTTTTTGTGGGAAGTCAAACCCGCTGTTGCGCACCGCGGCGGTTACGCGCTCTTTGCTTTCTTTTACTTCGGTATCCGGCAACCCCACTACGGCTAACGTAGGCATTCCGGGGGCGATATCCACTTCCACGGATACAGCAAACCCCTCGATGCCTTTAATTGTTGCAGTAGTGATGGTAGAAAGCATAATTAGTTAAAGCTGAGTACTACCGCATTAGGTGTAATGTTAAGTACCGTAAAGTAAATATTGTATTTGCGTACAATTTTAGCCGTCAGTTCTTCGGGCGTAGAGATATTGGCCGAGATTTCAAACTGCGCAGCCGAATTAGCGTAGCGCACCAAATTGTAGTCCTCAATTTCACGTAGTGAGCGCAAAATATCTTGCACTTGTTTTAGGCGTTCAATGGTATTGATGTTTTTAATAGTTACGTTGAACACTTTGGCGGAATTGATAGCCGCGTTAATGGGCTCAATGAGTTCCTTGGCGGTAGCTTCACACGCGGCCGAAATAGATTTTTGCGCCGCGATGTTTTCCAGTGGGTCTAGGCCGCTTTGTTGGCCGGCTCCTTCGGCAACGACCGCGTAGTTGTTGGTAGAGTAAACAGTAGCTTTGGCGCGGGCACGATACGATTTAAACGGCGAAGACGTGCCTGGTAATGCGGCGAGCGGGTTGGTGGTTACGTCTGCCATGATTACAAAGCGGGCCCCGTCCTGACGGGCTTTATCAATGGTGGGGTTGGGTTCTTCCAAATTATTTTGGCTCAAGTTATCCCCGTTAATTAAGTTATAGGGCTGTGTTTTAAGCACGCGGTAAATAGCTTGCTTGCAATCTTGCGAAAGGGAAATGTTTTCCCCAATCATTTCGCGTGAAGTTACAAGCAATACCGTTTTTTTGGTAAACGCGTCCTTTTCGCTTTCTTTAATCACGTCGCCAATGTCTTTGACCAGTACCATGGCTTTAATTTTAGTGTACCACTCGTCCCCTTTGCGGTACGCTTTTTGTACGTGGGATTTGCGAATAAACCCGGCCGTTTTAGAAGTAATTTTGTCTTCTACCAGTTGCGCTTGTTCTACGGTAGTGGCCGAGGAAATAAACACTCCGGCTACTTTTTCAACGGCCGCTTTTTGGGCAGCCAGTTCCCCGTCTTTTTTCATTTGGCGCATATCGTTCTCGTTATAGGGAACAAGCGATTCTGCCGTTACGTACTCTCCCTCTCCTTTGGGCCCGATACGAATAGATGAGCACGCACTGGTCAGTACCAGTGCGCTAAGTAAACACCCTAAAAGTTTTTTCATTTTTTCTCCTGCGGGGTAAGGCCCGCTTCTTGTAAAGTTTTGCGGCTAATGCGCATGGTTACTGCGCAACCGCCGTCGTCCAAATATTCCGTACTTACTAATTCCATACGTTGCAAGATTCCCTGGGCCGACGTATCAATGGTGCTGCCGGTACTGACGGCATCTACAATTTGCACATGAGACTCCAGGTTTGCGCCGTAAATCACTTCGGTCGCGCGCTGATAGGCGTGGGCAATGGCGGCCTCGCGGCTTAAAATGCGGCGTTGCGAGTCGCTAGTATGGCTCGGGTTGGCCGCCCCAAAACCGCGCACCCACAAGTAGTCATCATCTAATAGGGTATCGTTAAAAGAAGGCGCAATTTTACCGTCCTTAACAGCGGTTTTAAGCGAAGGACCGCAAGCCATGATTCCCAGGCAGATTCCCAATAAAATTCCTAGTTTTTTCATAATTACCTCATCAGTTCGGATATGATTTTGACGTAAGTGCTAGGCAGGCGAACATCTTCGTAGTTGATGATGCCGCAGCGGATGAGCATAATTTCCAACATATGCGTCAAAATATCATAAAAGTTTTCACGCACAGAGGGGTCACACGTATTGGGTTGAGGCCCCAAAACGACGGCCCCTTTGAGCTTTTTATTATCGCACAAGTTTGCAATTTTAAACGCAGACGAGATGATATTTTCCGTAGCGTAAGAAGAACGGACCACAATGTCAAACCCACCCTCAATACCCAGTTCTTGGGCACGTTGTTGTAACGAATAGACCATCCAGTTCATCATGTCAGAACAGTTTTGCGGGTAGAAAAACCCGATGCGTCCCCACTCTCCGTTCCCGACGGTTGACAGCGTGGTAATTTCCTGCGGGTCCTTGGAAATAATCTTGCTGGTTTGATCTTCCCCTTTAGTGGCCAAGAGCTTTTCAAGAAGACTCGCGTAGGATTGTTTTTCCTGGGGTAAGTGCGGGAAAATGAGCGATTCAAGCACTTTTAACCGGCGGATACTGCGTGTAATGGTTCCCAAGGTCATGTGGGAGCCGCTGAAAAATTGCTTGATTTGTTCATCATTTAAATCAATAGCGTTTTCAATCAGCATTTTTTTAACAATGCGGAAGTGAGAACTGCCGGCCGCGGGTTTTAATTCACTAATCCAGCCCGAATCCAACTTAAATTTAATAAGTTCTTCCAATTTCTCTAAACTTTCCGGTGGATATTTAGAGGTAATGACAATCTGTTTTTGCTCTTTAATAAACGTGTTTAGTAGTTTTGAAATAAACACGCGGTTCTGTTCGTTAATAGCTAAAAGGTGGATATCGTCAATCAAGAGTACTTTGACGGACTGCATAAAGTTTTCAAACTTATCGATATTGCCCTCTAGCACGTAACGTTGGATTCCGCGGGAAAGGCGTACCCCGTTGGTCATAAAGATATGTTCTTGCCCGAATTTCTGGCTAAACGCATACGCTAAAGCGTTTAAAAAATGGGTTTTGCCGGTACCGGTTCCGCCATGTAATACGAGCGGGTTGTAAAGCTTGCCGGGGTTTTCAATGACCGAGATAGCCGTTGCATGTGCAAAACGGTTAACGGACATCACCATATTCTTTAGCGTATAGGTCGGCACGAGCGGTACCTCTAAAGGCCAGTTGTGCTTTTTAAGTTCCGAGAGCGGAATTTCAATGGAGTGGTCAATCGTTTTTTGCTTGTTTGTGCGTTGGGGGGCCAAGGTGCTTTTAAGCGTTTTGGCAACGGTTGCTTGAGGAGCTGCCGGCTCCTTTTCCTTACGGCGCAAGTGCAAAATGGTTTTGGTAGCTCCGGGGACAGCAGGTTTTTTTAAATGAAGGACTGTCTTAGACGCAGGTTGTTGAGGCTCAGATGGGTTGGCCTGCGGTTGTACCGGTGGCATAGAAGGGGCTACTTGCGGGGCGGACGAGTCAGTCCGTACGGTAATTTCTGGCAAGTTTACATCATCCGCCGTAGAAAGCGTAGTGGGTGGGAGAGTGTCTTCCAGTACTTTGTCATTAAATGAAATCTCAACGGAAGAAGACTGCGAAGCGCCAGGTTGCGGCTCCGGGAGCGTTCCCGCGGGGAGCTCTGCCTCTTGCGAGGAAGCTTGCACATGGGGTTCGGCAGGCAATTCGTTTGAATTGGCCGAAGAGGGTTTTTCCGGTGGGATAGTGGGTTTTTCTATAAAGTCCATAGTTTTCTTAGCCAGCCTATTTGTAATTTCTTGTACTTCGTTTACATCAGCAGTACTGCTTGGTTCTTGAACATCCGGTTCAAAAACATTAAAAGTGTTTATGTTTTCCTCTTGCAAAGAGGCTATTTTTTGTTCTTTTTGGGTCTGCGTAACTTGCGTGGAGAGCGGTTTGTCGGCCTCCATAAATATATCATATTTTGTTTCGGCCGATAGAATATCCGCTAGCGGCATCTTTTCCAAAACAGACCCTTCCATGTCTTTAATGAGCATGTCTTTATCACTAATAGACAAAGAACTTTCCTTTTGGGTTTGTTCCATAGAAATCGTTCGGGTTTGCAAATCGGGCACTGCGGGTTGCGCAGGGGGTGGGGCAGCCATTGGCGGCTGCGCATTTGTAGGGGGCTCGGGTTTTGCCGGTGGCGTATTTGGGGGCACTACCGGTGGGAGCGTTTCCTGTAGAGGTTGCGTTTGAAACACTTCCTGGGCCGTGGTGGAAAGTTCCGGCCCGGCAGGAGAAATTTTTGGGGCGCAGGTTTCTTCTAAATTTTCCGACACACTGTCCCGGTGTGCTTGCGGCAGTTTTCCCGTTTTAGCCAGGTCCATTTTTTCAACATCGGAAAGGTCCAACCCCGGTTTTTGCCTAGAAGCCAATTCGGGATGTTCTTCGAAAAAACTGGCAGACGGGTCTAGCGTTAAGAAAGTAGGAAAGTCTTTGTGTTCTGTAAGATCTGCATTAAATAGCGGGTCCCCCAGTACTCCGCCGGGCACAAATTGGTTGACCTTGTTGGCTAGTTCCACCCCTTCTTTAGTGGCGGCGCGGATTCTATCTTGTGTACCTTCATCCATATCGGTAGGTAATTCAAACGCATACACGTACGGAGCGCGTGCCGGCGTGATACTACGAACGTACCCGCGCAACTTTTTGGCAATTAGGCGTGCATCATGCTCGGTCCCGTCCAAAAGGAGCGTATAGTGCATCTGTTTAGTTCTGTGTTCTACCCGGCTGACAATTTCCCAATTTTGAATCATTTTCCCTCTACAATCCGTACCCCACCACTCGTTCCGATCCGAGTGGCTCCCGCGGATAACATCGTTTGTGTGTCCGCCCATGTACGCACTCCGCCGGATGCTTTTACTTGCATATTGGCGGGGATTACTTTGCGCATGAGTGCTACATCTTTGGCGGTGGCTCCGCCGGTACTAAAACCGGTGGATGTCTTTACAAAATCGGCCCCGGCTTGGGCCGCCAATTGGCAGGCAACTATTTTTTCGGGGTCAGTTAATTCACACGTTTCAATAATTACTTTTAAAACTTTTCCCGGGCAAGCCTTGCGCACCGCTTTAATGTCTTTTAAAACGGTATTGGTATCGGCGGATTTTAAGGCGCCTATGTTAAGCACCATATCTAGTTCATCGGCACCGTCTTTAACAGCTTGCTGCGCTTCAAACGCTTTAACGCTAGCAGGAGTGGCCCCCAATGGAAACCCAATAACCGTGCACACTTTTACGCCACTGCCCTTGAGTAGTTTTTTGGCAAGTTTTACCCAAACCGGATTGACGCACACGCTGGCAAACCCGTACGCGCGCGCCTCTTGGCACAAACGCTCTATTTGCGCTTGCGTGGCGGCGGGTTTTAAAAGGGTATGGTCAATGAGTTTGGCTAAGTTCATTTTTTAGTTAAAGTTAATAATACGGGCGAATTTTTCCGCAATCAAAGACTGCCCGCCCACTAAAGCACCGTCCACAT
The DNA here is from genome assembly GCA_902767385.1 of uncultured Elusimicrobium sp. Taxonomy (GTDB): domain Bacteria; phylum Elusimicrobiota; class Elusimicrobia; order Elusimicrobiales; family Elusimicrobiaceae; genus Avelusimicrobium. The sequence goes on along the minus strand of CACXHA010000122.1, from coordinate 5,136 downwards.
CTGCTTTGGCCATAATCTCGTCTACGTTGGTATCTTTTACGCTACCGCCGTATAAAATGCGGGTTTTTTGTGCAAAATCATCTCCGTAGGTTTTGGCCAGTTGTGCGCGGATAGCGGCGTGTACTTCTTGCGCTTGATCCGGCGTGGCGGTTTTGCCGGTGCCGATGGCCCAGACAGGTTCATAGGCAATAATGAGACCGTTTAATTGTTCGGCGGTAAAACCTTTAAGACCGTTTTCTAGCTGAGCGGCAATAACGTCTAAAGTTTGGTTGGCTTCGCGTTGTTCTAAGGTTTCTCCCACGCAGAAAATAACGGTCAGTCCGTGGCGCAAGGCAGCGGCTACTTTTTTATTTAAAATTTCGTCGGTGTCGCCAAATACGCTGCGGCGTTCGCTATGGCCGATAATGGTGTGGGTGGCGCCGGCATCTTTGGCTTGCACCGGGGAAACGGCACTGGTAAACGCCCCTTTATCTTCCCAATGTACGTCTTGGGCGGCAATTTTGATTTGGCTGCCTTTAGCGGTATGGGCCGCTACGGCCAGGGCGGTGTAAGATGGAGCAACGATAATTTCGGCATTATTTTTGTTGCCGGCTTGTTTGAGCGCAGTCACCAAAGCGGTTGCCTCGGCAATGGTGTTGTGCATTTTCCAGTTTCCGGCAATGATAGGTGTTCTAGACATAATATGAGTCCTCTTTCTCGTAAAATAGTAGGGGCCCGCCAAACGGGACACTCTCTTCTACATAGTATCATAAAACGACGTTTAAAAACAAGAAACTTTTTGGCAAAAATCTCTTTTAGGGTCTCTCCCGGTAAGGGAGAGTATAAGAGAGATATGTTTATATTTCTGTTTCTGTATATGGTTCTGTTTCTGTTTTTGTTTCTGTTTCTGTATGCTTGGCGCTTTGGCTTAAAGCAAGTGTACAAGCGTCGCTTTCGTCGATTTTCTGTTGTTTTTGGATGCGGTTGGCTTGTGTTTTTTTGCCGCCTTTGCGCCCGGCTTTTACGCACGCTTGGTAGGCCCGGCGGGATTCTTCCTTCCAGGCATAGAGCATCTTAAAAAGTTGGCGTTCGTGACCGGTTTTGTGGGCCCATTTTAAGCCTGTATTGTTAAATGCATTTTCGCACACTTCTACCAAAGCGTGGCCCAGTTGCTCGTCGGTTACAAAGCGGTTTAGGGCTAAAATATCGGCGGTATAGAGTTTAATATAAGGGGTTTTCATGGGAGCTCCTAGTACGTGAAAAAATAAAAGACGTACTATGCTAGCAAATATTGTTAGCATTGTCAAGTATTTTTTTGGGTCTGTTTGCGTGCGCGCAAGAACCGAAGGGGAGCGGTCTGTACCGATAAATGCGATGGATTTTGGGTAAATTAGACCTGTTGGGACACGCGGGTTTGCCCCGTTAAAGACGCTATACCGCTACCAAACAAATGTTTAGTTTGTTAGCTAGTTCAATGACTTCGTCTAGGTCCATTACCAGTGTTTTGTCTGCTTCAAAAGCTAAAATACTAAACCCGGCTTTGTGCACACTTTTAAGCGTGCCTTTACCAATGACGGGCAAATCGTAGCGCATATCTTGATTGGGGCGGGCGGCTTTGACCACCGCTACCGCGGCATCTTTCTCCGCTGATTTTTTGTATAGTTCGCCGGCGCGGGCAATACATTTGTCGGTACCTTCCATGCCTTCTACCGCAATGACGGCCTGTTGGCTGACCACGCACGTTAGTCCAATATCCAAGGTGGCAATTTGCTTGGCGATGTGAAACCCGTAGTCAATGGTTTTCTGTTCATCCGCAGTGGGTTGGCGCTTGGAAAGCACGCCTTTATGCGGGAAAAAGTCTTCTAAAAATAAAGCGGAATTAACAAACGTAACGCCGTCTTTGGCGCACTCTTCTATCAGGCGCGAAAGCACATATTTGGTTTGCATACTTTTAAGCGAGGTTAAAAAGGCAATCCCGCGCTTATCGGGCATTAAGTTGGTGAAAATAGAAGTGTGTTGCACGCGCCCGGCCATGACAACTTCGGGCACGCCGCGCTCTTTAAAAAATGCAATCCCGGCGCCTAATTGGCCCAAGCGAATCGCCCCAAAATCTTTGGCAATTCCTTTATAGTCGCCCGCTTTGGCGTTACCTTTGAGGCCTAACACATACACGTCATACCCGCGCGAAAGGGCTTTTTTGGCAATGTAGACCGGCATTTTGCCTTCGCCGGCTAAAATACCGATTTTGGGGTTATTCATCGCTGTCCTCGCGCATGGATTTCTTAGCCGCCATGACCCCGCGCTCGCTGGCACGGCAAAAGTCAATTAGATGTTGCACTTCTTTGCAGTGCGGGGCAGCTTCCAGTTCGGCCATGGCTTCTTCTAAACGTTTGCCGCTGCGAAACATTAGTTTATAAGCGCGTTTAATTTCCAACATGGCGCTACGGTCCATACCGCTACGGCGTAGCCCGATAATGTTTAAGCCCACCAGTTTGGCGCGTTCGCCTTGCGCAATACAATAAGGGGGGACATCAACGGGAATCATAGCCCCGCCGGAAATCATAGCCATCGTGCCCACGCGCGAAAATTGGTGTACCCCCACCATGCCGGACATGACGACACGGTCTTCAATAATTACGTGCCCGGCAATCCCGGTGGAGTTGGCAATAATGCAGTTGTTTCCCATTTGTACATCGTGCGCCAGGTGAGAATTGGCCATCAGTAAATTGTTATCCCCCAGTTTAGTGGGTTTATCTACAAAAGTAGAGCGGTGAATCGTCACACATTCGCGGATTTTGTTGCCGTTACCCATCACTACGCGGGTGTGTTCGTCTTTGTAGGAAAGGTCTTGTGGTTTAACACCTACAAAGCAACTGGCAATGAGTTCATTGTTGTCGCCCATGGTGGTGTTTTCAATCACGCAAAAGGGGCCGATGTGATTATTTTTGCCGATTTGCACGTCCGCGCCGATAACAGTATAGGGGCCTACTACAGTAGAGGGGTCAATTTTAGCACTAGGATCAATAATAGCAGTAGGGTGAATGTTAGACATGTTTTTCTCCTAAAATAAAATTGAGGGTGGCCTGGGCGCATAATTTGCCGTTTACGTAGGCCTCCGCATAAATCTTAGAGATTTTACCTAATCTTAATATTTCCAGAGGCATTTGTAAAGTATCCCCGGGGCGTACCATGCCGCGGAATTTAGCTTCCTCAATACTTAAAAAAAGCGGGATTGCGTTTTCGCGTCCTTGGGAAATGCGGCTCATAATCGCTCCGCCAAACGACTGGGACATACTTTCCACCACCAGTACCCCCGGCATAACTGGGCTACCCGGGAAATGGCCTTTGAAATAATACTCATCGGCATTTACGTGGCGAATCCCGATATATTTTTTGCCGTCTTCCAGCACGCGTACTTCGTCCACCAGTAGGAACGGTTCGCGGTGCGGGATTGTTTTTTTAATTTGCTCCTGGTTAATGACTTGTAAAACAGGCAGCGTTAAAAAAGGGTGTAGACTGTTCTTAGTGCTCATTTGTCCTCCGAATTGGCGAGTAAGATTTTAGAGAAAATAGCGTTGTGTTTGTGCCCGCCGCACTCGCACACGATTTTAAGCGCGGGCAGTTTGCGCCCGGTAAGGGCAATATCGCCGATTAAATCTAACAGTTTGTGGCGTACCGGCTCATCGGGAAAGCGCAACGGATTGATAAATTTATCTTTACCTACAATGACGGCGTTTTCTAAGTTGCCGCCTTTGGCTAGCCCGTGTGCTTTTAAAAATTCCAACTCTTCTTCAAAGCCAAAGGTGCGCGCACGGGAAATTTGTTCTATATAGTTTTGGGCAGTAAACTCAAACGTATATTCGCTGTGAGCTAAGAGAGGATGTTTATGACGATACACGAAAGTAAAAGTAAGCTGGTCAGCCGGCTGGGCACTGTAAAAAATGTTGCCGCAGCTGTAAGTGATTTTTTGTTTGATGTTTAATACGGGTTGTTCACTACCCAGTTCTTGGATGCCGGCTTTTAGTAGCGCGTCTACATAAACGTCGCTTGCGCCGTCGGTTACCGGCGGTTCGGGGCCGTCCATTTCCACCGCCACATCCGTAATTCCCAACGCGTGCAGGGCAGACATAGCGTGTTCAATGGTCCACACTTCGGCGGTATCGTTTTTGAGGTTGGTACCGCGCAAGGTGGAACCTATGTTATTTACATGCGCCAAGATAGGTTGTGCACCCGGCAAGTCGGTCCGCAAAAACGTAATCCCGTTTTGGCTGGGTTTAAAGGTCATGGTAGCCGGTACGCCGGTATGTAAACCCGGCCCTTGTACAACGGCAGTAGTTTTGATGGTTTTTCTCATAATTAACATCCTAATAATTTTTTAAGCCGGCCAAAAAACGATAATTTTTTAAGCTCGGCAGTTTCTTTTTGGAAGTTTTGAAATTCTTTATACATTTGCGGTAGTTTGCGCAAAATGACTTGTTGCTTAAACGCTTCGCGCTGCGGCATGGCAGGATAACCGAAGTACGTTTGACCTGCGGGGATAGACGTCATCACGCCCGATTGAGCCCCCACTTGTGCGCGGTCGCCAATGGTCATGTGCCCGGCTAAACCTACTTGCCCGGCTAAAATGACACCGTTACCGATATCCGTCGTGCCGGCTACTCCTACTTGCGCGCAGCAAATAGAACTCATGCCAATATTCACGTTGTGGCCGATTTGGACCAAATTATCGATTTTGGTGTTATCGCCAATAACAGTGCTGGCAATTTTGGCGCGGTCCACGCAGGCGTTGGACTGGATTTCCACATCATTGCCGATAACGACGTTGCCAATTTGCGGGATTTTTTGGTGGCGGCCGTCATGGAAGGTAAACCCAAATCCATCACTGCCGATTTTAGCTCCCGCTTGCAAAATGACGTAATCTTTCAAAACACACTGTTCGCGAATGACAACTTGCGGGTAGATGTAACAGTTTTTGCCGATAGTTACATCTTTACCGATGTAGCATTGCGGGAAAATGACGGTATTGTCGCCGATTTTGGCCCCATCTTCAATGACGGTGTAAGCACCCACGCATACGTTTTGGCCCAGGGCGGCTTTGTCGCTAATTACAGCCGTAGGGTGAATCCCGGGAGTGTGTTTTTGAAATTGTGCATCCAC
>CACXHA010000121.1 GCA_902767385.1 uncultured Elusimicrobium sp. | reverse complement strand
TAATCCAGCGCAATAACCGGGTTATGATAATCCGCTAACAGTTTACCTTCAAAAAGCTCATCAAAAATAGCGCTGTCGCTATCGTCAGCAGAAAACTTAATGCCTTGTTCGCGGGCTACTTCTTCCAACTTGGCGCGGTTAAACTGGCGGCCGTTTAATACTTCATGAATATCATGCCCAAATTTTTCTTGCCACGCCACCGGAATATAAAGGCGTTTGTACGGCGGGCGCAAATCTACTTCGTACCCGCGAAATTGCACTTTTTCCACGCCAATAGCTTTGGCGGCGTTGCCTAAAATTTCATCAAACAAGTCAGCCATGGTGTTTACGTCCCCATACGCCTGGTAAAGTTCCATCATGGTAAATTCCGGGTTATGGGTAGTGTCAATCCCTTCGTTGCGAAACATATGACCGATTTCATAAATACGGTCCAACCCGCCGATAATCAACCGCTTGTGGTGCAGTTCCAGCGCAATACGCATATAAAGCGGCATTTTAAGCGCGTTGTGATACGTCTCAAACGGACGGGCAATGGCCCCACCGGAAGAGGGGTTTAAAATGGGGGTTTCTACTTCCAAAAAACCTTTTTCATCTAACGTTTTGCGGATAGAAGAAATAATTTTGGCACGTTTTACAAAAATATCTTTTACTTCTTCGTTGGCAATCAAATCCAAGTGGCGTTTGCGAAAGCGCACCTCGGTATCTTGCAAGCCGTGGTACTTTTCCGGCATGGGGCGGATGGCTTTAGAAAGCAAAGTCATTTTGGTAACTTTAATCGTTTTTTCGCCGGTTTTAGTCACAAAGATATGCCCGGTTACCGACACAAAGTCCCCCACTGCAATATGTTTTTTAAAAAAAGTGTACGCTTCTTCGCCTAAATTATCTTTGGCCACATATAATTGGATACGGCCCGAAAAATCGCGCAAGTGCGCAAACGCAGCCTTGCCCATTAAGCGTATTTGCATTAAACGCCCGGCGGTTACGGCATCGGCATTTTCTTCTAAATTTTTAGCATCTGCACAAGAAATTTGTTTTTCGCAACGGTTGGGATACGGAGCAATCCCCATTTGACGAATTTCTTCTACCTCTTGGTAGCGTTGTTTCATAATGCCGTCTAAGGCATTGTTGTGTTGTTGTTCGGCCATAAATACCTCTATGTAGTGATTAATTATATTTTAGCAATTTATCGCGCACAATGTGCTAAAATACAAAGTATGAAGAAAAGTACTTGGGTGTTTATAGCTGTTTTATGTGTCATCATTGCCGGGGGATTGGCATATCGGCATTTTGCACAAGAACGCGATTCGCGCGGAGCTACCCGGCTCATGCGTGCCTTGGAGGACAACGACACCGAAAAAATGGAAGAACTTCTTAACGAGCAAGAAGTAACCATACGTGATAAATCAGGGCAAACGGCTTTATTTTATGCAGCCCGTCATGCCACACAACCCCAAGTAATCCATAAATTATTGCTTGCCGGGGCAGACCCTTTGGCTACGGACAAAGCAGGTAACACTCCCTTAATGGTGGCCGCTCAATATAATCCAACCCCTGTTATTACATTGGTGTTAGCACGCCAAGGCGGAAACTCTGCTGCCCAGCAACACAACAAAAACAAAGCGTTACTGCTTGCAGCAAAACATAACTCTTTGCCGGTTATTAAAACCCTTTTAATTGCCCACGCTAGCCCACATTTCCAGCAAGAGAACGAATCCCTTGCCGCAGATTATTTGCCAGGGAATAAACAACTTAGCGAACAAGAAAAAATGGATTTGCGCCAAGCAATGCTAGTGCTGGAAATTTTGGAAGAACGGGAAAAATTTTTCACCGTTGAATATCCCCGCAAACCGCAATTAAAACAAATGGAAACCAAACCGGAAACACCAAAACCCGCCGAGCCCAGTACCCCCACTCTCCCCAAGGGGGTAGCTCAGCAAAAAGATATTCCTGCAAACGTTGATTGATTTCTAGTGTAGGACCTCGGCCGGTCGGTAGGATTTTCCGTCTACCCATACCGTACCAGCTGTGGTTTTGTCGGGCACTCGTAGGGCCGTTTCGGTAACTTGTCCCCGCACAAAAGGAACCGCTTGAAAAACAACTTGGGAATCAAAATGGGCCAACCAATCTTCTAAAGAAACCGCTTTGTCCCCATTTAACAGCAAATCCAATATCACGGGAACATACGAATTGCGATATGGCAAAACGACAAATACGGCCGTATGGTAACGCCAAGACCCGCCCGTCTTCCCATTTGCTAAAGTAAAGCGGGATCCATTCGCCGGTTTTAAAAACTCTCCTTGCTTGGGATATACCGTCAGCAAATAAATACGGGTGTCTTTCCAAATTTTAGGTTGAGAAATAACTTGCGCAGTAAGTACTTTAGCGGTTATATAACTGCTAAAATAGCACTCCTCTTTGACCCAACGATAGGTACGCTTGCGACGAGCCCCATGCGCCCCCAGGTTATGATCTAAATCTTCTAAATGTACATCGGGCTGGTCATATAAAACAACCCGTTTTTTCGCATTTTCTTTAGATTTATCTACTATCTCCGCAAACAACCCGACCGCTTGCCCGGACAAGGAACTTTGCAATCTATTTGACCGCGGCCATGCATAAACAGCCTGTTTGCGATGTTGCGGAAGGGTTTCTAAAAGAGAAACCCAACGCAAGTAATCTTCCTCTGCCGGTAAAGGCCAAGGCAATTTCTTACCGGAAAAAAACTGGCGCAACCAGGCTTGCACCTCAGGCTGGTGCTTTTGATAAAAAGCAAGGGCATTTTTAAAATCAAAAGGTTCTCTAGTAAGCATAAATCCGTCAAGTACACCTACCCCGTTTAAATCAAGAGAACTGGAAAATGGCTGCTGAGAACTATGCGTAATTGCATACATATTAAACAAGTAGAAGGCCAACGCGCGTTCTTGTTCACGAGCAGAATTAAACGAAAACCAACGCTCCCAAAGACCTAACGGCTCTACTACCTGCTGCGTCGGTAAATAATAACGCATATATTTGAAGTGGTCCAAATACGCCGAAGGTGCCGTTTGTATTTTTTGCGCAAGCACCCCCTCAGTTAGTATCCCACCCGACGCGACACTAGCTAGCAAACCCGTCACCACTACTAAAAACCATCTCTTATGCATGCTAATAGTATAAGAGAATTTACTTTATCTGACAAGGGAAAGAAAAAAGCCAAATGGGATAAGGCCTCTCGATTTTTCACAACTCCAAGACCGTTTTCTTGCTATAATAATGGGGATGAAATGGTTTTTAGGGATTTTGTTGCTTACGCTGTTGAGCCCTTGCTTGAGGGCCCAAATACATGACCATGTGCAAATTGCACAACAAAATATACCTGCTATAGTCACCGTCAATGCGCTTAGAAAAGACGGAAGCACTTATACCGCTACCGGTTTTGTATTAACGTCCGAAGGACTTATTGCCACTAACCGGCATGTATTGCAAGAAGCTCTTTATGTAAACCTCACCTTTAGTAACGCAGCCGTCTCCGGTGAGGCCGTCCCGTTGACGCAAAGCGATACGGTGGACCTAGCCTTGCTAAAAATACAAGCGCATAATCTGCCCCATGTTACACTAGGCGATAGTGCCTCTGTACAACCCGGGCAAACCATTACCGTCATCGGCAATCCGCGGCGACTACAAAATACAGTTACTTCGGGCATTATTAGCCAACTGCGCGAACAAAAAAACGGCACGCAATGGTTTCAAATCAGTGCTCCTATTTCCCCCAGCTCTAGCGGAAGCCCTGTGTTTAATGCACAAGGCCAAGTAATTGCAGTTGCTTTTGCCAGTTTAACCGGAGCGGAAAACCAAAATTTAAACTTTGCAATTCCGGTTGATTATTTGATTCAATTGGCGGCAAATCAACAAATTCTATTGCCTACTTCCCAGATGGAAAACACGCTAAAGCAACACCCTTTTTTAAATCATGTGAAAAAATCGTGGCAAATTTTAAAACGTTTATGGAACCGGTGGTTTAACACCGGTAGCGAGGTTTTAGGATGAAATTAAAAATACTCAAAGGGGCATTTTTACTTTTTTGTATCGCAGCTTTTATTTTTTTGCTGCTACCGTTTTTAGAAACAACGCCACCCCCCACGCCGGCTCAATTAAAAGCACAGCCGCAAGTAGTTACTTCCAACCCATTAGTAGCGATTGCAAAGCGTTTAGCAGGTTTATGGGGCCGTCAACCGGAACGCGGCCGCCGTTCCTTAAACGCCCAGCAAACCATTGCTGCTGACACACACCCCCTCCCCAACCAAGAATTTGCTCTAGCACGCGCCAACATACAACCGGAATATGCGGTGGAAAATCTAACAACGCCAAACACTTCTATTCCTCTGCCCGTTCCCCAAGATACCGATTATGGAAATGCTTCTTTTCAAATCGACAACGGGCAATGGGTACTTGTGCGGCAAATCGCTCCGCAAAGCGGGCAACCCGGTATGCACGAAGTAAACGTGCATGAAAATCCGTACGACCGTTATGTAAAGCGAGAACGCGCCTTGCGGGCAGTTCCCCAAAGAACAAAAACGGAAATCCCTGATTCTAAATGGGCTCGCCTTGTTCGCCCCGTCAAAAAATTATTTGGGTTGGATGCGCCAACCCCGATGGGAGCCAGCCCCGTACAAGTTACCCGCGAAGGAGATACCCTGTATAGTTTAACGACAACTCCACGGCAAACGACCGAAATAAAACAACCTTCTACAGAACTTGCCCGATTGCCGCTACCGGATATTACCCCTATGGAGTGGGAACAAATGACTCCGTATGAACGGGAACGACACCAAATTGACCACTTTGCCGAACTTATGAACGGTACGCGCAGTGTGGAAGATGCAGCCGAAAGTGCAGCTAATGCCAAATACCCGCAGCCCAAAGACGAAGAAACCGCCCGGGAAAAAGCAGGTTATAAACGAGATTTAACTGAAAAAGGAAAAGAAAAAATCAAAGAAGGTATTTTGCGCACGATGCAAGCACGTGCGCAAGGCAAAGAACCTGTGGATGAACTAGCTTATATGATCGGTTGCAAAAGCACCTCATTACCAGATACCTCAGGCGTTTGCCATGTAAATCCGGACGGGAAGGAAACTCATATTCCACCGACGCCACAAGATGTTATAAAAAAAGAACAAGCTAAAAATGCGGCCCTTTTTTATCAAACCACTCACTATGTTTTCCCCGAAGGGCTTCCGCTTACTCCGGTATTAGGCCCTACCACCCCCGAAACGATTGAACAGATGTCTGGCCCTACCCAACAAACGCAAGATGCAGCCGAAATTTACCAGTTTTTATATCAGTATAACAATTGTGCTTCTCAAACATGTTATTGGGTAGCTACAGCTAACCAAAAAGATCCTCGCTTAAAAGAAGCCCTTACTATGGCAAATACTACCTTTAATGCAGATCCGCTTAATCAGTACGATTTTCTGTTGGAACCTTGGGTACAATACAAAATCAGCCAATTAGACAAAAATGCTACAACTGAGCAATTAGAACAGACCCGCAAAGAGGCTATAAAACAGTTTAAAGAAGGAGCCGTTCATTATGTGCCTTACACAGCACAACTGCTACGCGATACCCAAGAACAAAAAAATACCGTCCTCTATATTGATGACGTGGCACAAGCTCCCCGCGTTGCAGCAGACACCCATAGCGTTTTCTTTGCCTATGGGAAAGAACCGCTTACGGAGGTCCATTCCGCAATAGAAGCCGGCAATTTAATTACGCAATCTATTGCCCAAAATGCCGAAGACAACAAAAAAGAAATACAAGCCGTTAACCGGCCTTTGCACAAAGAAACCATACGGGAAAATGTGCATCAAAAGTTAGAAGATTTAAAACAACAAAAAAAACAAACCCGGTCAAAGAAGGGTAAAAAATAAATTTTATTTGTAGCCCTAAATTGGGTATAATTTGTAGAAAGGCACTTGTGCGTACGTGCGCGCGAGTGTGACGTTGACCGTAAAGGAGAAAATACGCATGAAAAAATTTGCTGTGTTAGCTGTGATAATGGCTAGCTTATTTACCGTCTCCTGCCGCAAAAATACATACGACCGTTTTGATCCGAATCAAGACTATGAACGTTTTATCAATGCCCACGTGTTTGCCGCTTGCGAAGCTGTGGATAAACCCTATGCGCGTTATTCGCTAGCCAACATCATAAAACGGCCCGGAGATTATACCCCGTACGAAGATTATTACAAAGTGCAATTTATCAACGGCCCTTGCAAAGGAGTCTCGGTGTGGACCAAATATGTTATTTTAAAAACGCGCCCGGTAGAGGATGCCTCTTTGTTGGAGTCGGGCACGTTGGTAATCCGCAATTTTGACAACCCTCAAAGCCAAGATACAAACGTAACAGATCACTGGAATTTGGCAGTAGTCATGGGTACGGACCGCGCTAAAAAAGGCATTGTGGATTTGGGGTTCCCACGGGATAGAAATGATTTTTTTCCTGCGCGGGAAAGTGCCTACATACACAATGTACGTGCCATCGTTAAACCCGATTTAAAAGATGTTCGCAATTTTATTAGATAGGAGAGTATATGAAACTTTTTCGCTTTTGTACCGTTGTACTTGCTGCTTTGTGCGCTGCCCCGTTAACGTGGGCCGATGACGCCGACCCCGTCTCTACGGAAACGATGATTATTGACGTCCCTACCGCGGAAGTATTTGACCGCTACCAAGCTTCTTTTTTAACCCGCGTATATGAACATGGTTCGTTTATGGAAAGTGTGGACTTCGGCGTTTATCCGCGCATTAACATTGGCGTGAGTTTGGCCATTGATAACTGGATTGGCTCTTCTACTTCCGTTAAAGTATTAGATCCGGATTTTCAAGCCAAGTGGAAAATTTACGACGGCAATTTGTACTTACCCGCCATTGCCATCGGTTACGACGGCCGCCGCTATGGATACGGATATGATGAAGATACCCGCGAATATGTGCGCAAGAAAAAGAACTATTTGGACGACCGCAAAGGCGGATACCTTACCATGACTCGTGAAGTTTTTATCCCCGGGCTTACCCTAACCGCAGGGGGCAACTTCTCTGATTTTGACTGGGACGAATTTTACATGTTCACCGGCTTATACTACAAAATTCTTCCGCAGGTTAACTTGTTAACGGAGTGGGACAATATCCGCAACATGCGTGATTCCCGGTTCAATATGGGGGCCCGTTTCTATTTACACCCCTCGTTGGCATTAGATGCTGCCTTCCGTCGTATCGGACGCGGAGATGAAAGCGAGCGCATCTTACAGTTGCGTTATGTAACCACATTCTAGGACCTGTATGAATCAACCTACCGCTGCCAAACCGTCTTTTCAGCGCCGCACGATTTTTATTAAAAAAAATCTACAAATCAGGTACATGATACTTATTGTTACCTGCGTACTGTGCGGGCTGGCCATTATGACGTTGGAACTGATAGCCACGCTCAATGATTTGTTTGATGCGTACCCTATACTTATGCAGCCTATCTATGACGAATTTATCCCTATTATATCGGACTTTTTCTATAAAATTGCCATTTATGTCCTTTTGGTAATTATTATTTCGGCTATTGTGTCTCACAAAATGGCGGGGCCCGTATATCGCTTTGAACAAACATGCAAAGCCATTGCAAAAGGTGATTTTTCACAACGGGTTCACTTACGTAAAGGGGACCAGCTCATAGAGTTGCAAGATGAGTTTAATAAAATGATGGACGTGGTGGAATCCCGCATTAACAACAAACCACTTCCCTAGATTTATGAAAAAAATATACGTATTGGTATTTATTTTTTGCGCCGCGCTCACGCTGCAAGCTCAAAGCAATTACGGCCTTCGATTTTCCAGTCTGATGAGTGATAACCTCACTTTGGAAAACGCCATCCGCTTGGGGCTGGAAAATAATTCTCAGTTTTTGTCTGCCAAGGAAGAAATTACAATCGCGGAACAAAAACTCAGCGAAGCTAAACTGCGTTATTTGCCGCAATTTGCGTTGCAAGGAACGGCCTCTTGGTACAAGTCCGATTCTGCCATGGTGCTGCCGGAAGCAGGGATTAACCGCCTTCTGCCGGCTACCAGCACGTTAGACGAAAACAATTTCTACGGGGTGGGTGTTACAGCCACCCAATATATCTATTCCGGCGGACGCATTAACGGCACGCTTAAGCTGGCTCGCACGAATTTAAAACAAATGCAAAGCCGCTATGAAACCGTCCGCAATGCTATTGTGTTAGACATTAAAAATGCGTTTACCCGTTTACTCTACGCACAAGAAAATGCCGCTTTAACCGAGAAACTCTGGAAATCCGTAGAACATTGGTACATCTCTACAGAAGGATGGTCCTCCTTGCGACAGCAGGCCTTGCTAGCTCAACTTAAGGCTGCATACAGCCAAGCCCAACATGAACTGGCTCAAGCACGCTTGGCTATGTTGGTAAGCCTGAATAAAGAAATTAATGCTCCGTTAACAATCTCCGGCCAGTTAGACCCGGTCCAAATCTCCGGGGACTTACCACATTTTCAATTATGGGCTACTGAATTTAGACCCGAACTTAAATCCGCTATTTATGCTTTGGAATTAGACAACATTGCTATTGACTTAGCCCTTTCTAAGCGCTACCCCGATATTTTGATCAATGCTTCTTATGAACGCGTGGGTGACAAAGGGTTAGATGATGAAAACAGACAAGTATCTTTGGCCGTACGTTTGCCTTTACCTTACAGTTTTTCGCAACAAATTACACAAAAAAAAGCTGAACAACGCAAAAGTACCTTGCGCCGTGCCGCGATTGAAGACCAAATACACGTCCAAGTGGCAGCTAGCTATGAACAAATGATTTTTTGGCAACAAGAAGCCCAGAACCGCTTAGAAACTTACCAAGCACTCACTTCGTTAGTAGAACGCAATTTAAAAGGGGCCTCTAAGGCCGGAACAACCGGTTTGGAAGCGATGCGCGAATATCTATCCGTTGCGCAATCTTACTTAGAAGCACTGCGTGAAAATCACATCGCCAAAGCCCAGTTGGAATGGGCAATCGGCAAGGATTTATAATGTCTATCCTGCGCAAAATAGCTACCTGTTTGGGATGTTTGTTGTGCGCACCTTGCATTTTTGCTATTACCCCCCAAACGGAAGATGAAATACTGCGGCAATTTATGTGGCAACGTTTTGTCAATTTGCCTAAAGAAGCCCGCCCTAAAATCGGTTTGGCTTTATCGGCCGGAGGGGTGCGCGGATTTGCCCACGTAGGCGTACTAGAAGTATTAGATAGCGCCCAATTGCCTGTTGATTATTTGGCAGGAACTTCTATGGGCTCAGTAATAGGCGGCTTTTACGCGGCGGGGTTGCCGGCAGATAAATTGTGGGAAATCGGGGATCATATTACCTTAAAGACAATCACGCCGGATTTTAATACGATAGGATTATTTAAATTTTTGTTTGCGCACAAATTACCTTCTTCGGCTAATTTATCTAAATTTTTTGAAGACAAACTAGGAAACAAACAATTTGAAGATTTAGCAATTCCCTTCTCCTGTAGCGCCATGGACATCAAAACAGGGGAACGTGTTTTATTTAATTCAGGCCCTTTGGCTATTGCGGTACGGGCCAGTATGAACTTGCCCGGTGTATTTGAACCCGTCCAGTACCGCCACCGGTCTTTGGTGGACGGAGCTGTAGTGGATTACCTGCCCACAGATTCCGTAAAACAAATGGGGGCAGATTACGTGATTGCCTCTGTAACTCCTTTTGACTTTTCATCTAAAACGCCTACCAGTATTTTGGGATATGTTAACCGGGTTAGCGACGTGCGTGCCGCTGCTATGATTGAAGAAGCTTCTAAAAGGGCTGATTTTGTAGTAACTACCCGCGTACTAGATATAGGCACCCTGGAACTTAAAAAATTACACCAAGCCGGCGAAATGGGTGTAAAAGAAATGCACAAAAATTTAGGAGCTTTGCAGGAGGATTTACTTCTCTATGCGTTACCCTATGTGTTTAAAAAATAATTTTTTGTTATGGCTTAGTATGTTGCTACTAAGCGGTTGTTCCACCGGATTCTTGGGACTCGCTCCTGCCGGGGATAAAAAACAATATGCCCGCGGGCGTGACTTATACGACCAACAACAATACCAAGAGGCCGTCAAAGAACTAAGTAACTATATTTACAAAGCGGGTAACGTAAAACGTCGGGAAGCGCGCGCTTACCGCTTATTAGGTGCCAGTTACGAACAACTGGGGAAACTAAACCAAGCATTAGAAACTTATTTGGAAGCTTTGGAATTTCACCCCAAGAACGTTCCCTTGCTCTTAGCCGCAGCTTCTTTATACCAACGGACCGGGCTAACGGATAAATCCCAAAATTTGTATGATAGGGTGCTTAAAGTAGACCCTACTAATTTGGAAGCACTTAGCGGCCAGGCGGAGAACTATCGCACCTTTGGGTTTTATTCAAAAGCCCGCACCTACTATGACCAGTTTTTTGAGTTAAATCCCACCGCAGAGCCTCTTTACCG
>CACXHA010000120.1 GCA_902767385.1 uncultured Elusimicrobium sp. | reverse complement strand
GACCTACGGTTTAGACAAAGCCGGAATCAAAACCACCAAGACCGTCTATTGGAACCTTTCCACCCCGGCCTTGTATCAAGAAGCGTTGAAACGCAACGAAGCCAATATTGTTTACGGCGGGCCGCTGTGCGTAAGCACCGGCAAACATACCGGCCGCAGCCCCAATGACCGCTACTTTGTGGAAACCAAAGATATTGAAGGCAAACTTTTCTACAACAAAAGCAACAAAGGGATTAAAGAAAAATATTTCAACCAAATTTTTGCCAAAGTACAAAAATATGTAGCCAACAAAGACTTGTTTGTGCGTGACGCTTATGTGGGTTCTAGCGAAGCTTCCCGCGTGAAAGTGCGTGCCATTACCGAGTGCGCCTGGACGAACATCTTTGTAAAAAATATGTTCATTGAACCGGCCAAAGCTGAACTTAAAAAATTTGTGCCGCAGTTTACCTTAATCTGCCTGCCTAAAATGAAAGTAAACCCCAAAACAGACGGTACTGTTTCTGAAACCGCTATCTTAATCAACTTCAAAAAGAAAATGATTTTGGTCATCGGCACCGAATACGGTGGCGAAAATAAAAAAGCCTTGTTTACGGTCATGAATTTCCTCTTGCCGCAAAAAGGCATTATGACCATGCACTGCTCGGCCAACGTGGGCAAGAAAAACGACAGCGCCATTTTCTTCGGTCTTTCCGGCACCGGTAAAACCACGCTGTCTGCCGATATTACCCGCGGACTTATTGGGGACGATGAACACGGTTGGGACGATGACGGCGTATTTAACTTTGAAGGTGGCTGCTACGCTAAAGTAATTCGCTTAAGCCAAGAAGCCGAACCGCAAATCTACTCCACCACCCAACGCTTTGGGACGGTACTGGAAAACGTGGTATTTGACCCGCAAACCGGCAAACTTAACTTGGACGATGACACGCTGACCGAAAACACCCGCGCGTGCTATCCCTTGAACTTTATTGACAATGCCGTAGAGAGCAAACGCGCTACTCACCCCAAAAACATCATCTTCTTAACTTGTGATGCCTTTGGTGTGATGCCGCCTATCTCTAAACTATCTGCCGACCAAGCTTTGTATCACTTCATTAGCGGTTATACCGCCAAAGTGGCCGGTACGGAAAAGGGCGTCAAAGAACCGACTAGCACGTTCTCTACCTGCTTTGGCGGTCCGTTTATGCCGTTGCACCCGTCTGTATATGCGGAGCTTCTTAAAAAGAAAATCCAAAAGCACAAAGTCAATTGTTGGCTGGTCAATACGGGTTGGATTGGCGGCCCCTATGGCGTGGGCAACCGTATCAGCATTAAATATACGCGCGCTTTGTTAAACGCCGCGTTAGACGGCAAATTGGCCAAAGCCAAATTTGTGACCGATCCGGTGTTTGGGTTCCAAATCCCCACCGCTTGTGCGGGCGTGCCTGCCAATATCTTAAACCCGCAAAAAACGTGGAAAGATAAAAAAGCGTATATGGAGAAGTACCAAGCATTGGCCAAAGCCTTTGTAGAGAACTTCAAAAAATACGAAGCCGGCTGTAGCAAAGCTATTTTGTCTGCCGCCCCGAAAGTGAAATAAACTTTCTAAAGCAAGGTTAAAAACAGGGAGTGCTTAGCGGCACCCCCTGTTTTTGTGTTAAGAAATCCCCGTACGGGGATGACATTTCTTTTATTGTCATGCTGAAAAGTTGTTGTTCAGCATCTTCACTGCTTTCTACTTGCAAATAAAGAGGGATCTCGTATCAAGTACGGGATGACCTATAAAAAAGGTGCCATTCCCGAGGAATGTAGTCGGGAATCTACGACGCTTGCTGTTTGGTCGTTTCTTGAGTAACAACTTGCGTGGAAGATCCCCGATAGAAACATTCGGGGATGACGGCTTTATGATACGTATTGGCTGAGTGGTGCGCCAGTCGTTACATAAAATTGCACTATACAAATTGGATTTAATATACTACAATACAAGTAACTTAATTATAAGGAGGCCTATTATGGCAAAAGCTAACGCTCAATTTATGAAACCTTTAACCCCTAGCTCTACCTTGGCGACGATTGTGGGTACCACCGCTCTCCCCCGCACGGAAGTAGTCAAAAAAATGTGGACCTACATTAAGGCCAACGGTTTGCAAGATAAAACCAACAAACGCATGATTAATGCCGACGCTAAACTAGCGCCCTTGTTTGACGGTAAAACCCAAATCAGCATGTTCGAAATGAACAAATACTTAGCCAAACACTTGAGCTAATTTGTCCGTTTTACCCATGAAAAAGCCCCTCTTTATGAGGGGCTTTTTGCATAAGAATTTTTATTAAAATAGGTTAAAACCTAACTTGGTAAATAGCTTGCCTAAAAGACCTTCCTGCTTTACTTGCGCTACGCCTAATTGGCCTTTTTCGCGTGCCAGCGTATGTTGCAACAAAGCCAAAGAGCCATCGTACTTAGGGCTTTCTATATTACAATCGGCAATTAATTTATCAAATGCGCACAAGCGTGATTTGCGCGTCCCTAACTTGTTTTTAAGTAATTTTTGCAAGACCGGCCACGCCCCTTGCCCGCATAACACCAGTTGGGTGGGGGGGTGTTGCACATACGGGAGCGATTGCACTAACTCTTTGTGAAGGGCTTCTAGCATATCGGCGGATGCTTCTTCAATCACTTCGTCCATAACTGGGTCGGGCTCATAGGTGCGTAAAATTTGCTTAGCGGTGGGGACATCATTTTGCAGTTGGTCGGCTACCTTTTCGGCTACCATGTCTAGCCCAAAAGGTAATTCCCAGCCATCCAGTAACGAGTCCTTGTGATACAGCAGGGCCGAAATACTGTTTTCCCCAATATCCATCAGTAAACAAGTGCTTGCTTTTTCCGCAGGAGAAAGTACCGTCTCCCCCAGCGCAATGGACGAGGGGAACCAAGAATAATCTTCGCACCCGCAGCTTTGCAATACGCTTTGTAAATTAGCCAAATGCGTGCCAACCGCAAACGTGATAAAAGTTTCTGCTCCTAAACAACAACCGCTCATACCGTTGGGGTCTGTGGCACCGGGTTGGTCGTCAATAATGTACGACAAAGGCAAAATATCCAAAACTTCCAAACTTTCATCCCGGTTTGGTAAAGAGGCATTTATGGCGTCTTCCATATCGCTTGGGCGGATAATGTGATTGTGCGCTTTGGTGAATGTAAAACCGGTACTGTGGCGAAACGACAAAAAGTTTCCGCGCACGCCCACCGTTACGGACGGGGAAGAGGTAATGTAACTGCTCATCTCTTCAAACACGCGCGTTAAATCCTCCTGTGCGCCGATACGGTCGCGCACGAAGGAACCGGCAAAGGCCTTGCTGGGGCGTTGCACCGCATGACGGATACGCAACGTATCGGTTTCTTCGTCTAAACAAGCCAGCGTTGCGGTAATTCCTTCGCCGTAAAAATCCAAAGATAAAAGGTCGCGGTTCATAAATAATAAAGATAGCTACCACATTGTAGCAAA
Source organism: uncultured Elusimicrobium sp. (assembly GCA_902767385.1). Classification (GTDB taxonomy): domain Bacteria; phylum Elusimicrobiota; class Elusimicrobia; order Elusimicrobiales; family Elusimicrobiaceae; genus Avelusimicrobium. The sequence goes on along the minus strand of CACXHA010000120.1, from coordinate 221 downwards.
TTACAAGGCGCGTTTTGCAAGCTGTTTTAGGTTTGCAAATCCGGGCCCTTCGCACCCGACTTTTATTGTGTTTCAGTGGTTTTTCTTTTTGGACGTTGTTGTTTAAACCTCCTACTAGTTGACTTGTTTTTTTTTTTTGCTACAGTTTTCAATGACGGCAATGGGGGGATATATCCCTGTTGTTAAGTCACTATATAAAAGGTTTTAAAGCATTTAACGGT
>CACXHA010000119.1 GCA_902767385.1 uncultured Elusimicrobium sp. | reverse complement strand
ACGTTTATAATAAATCTTGGGGCTGACGACTTTTATAATAGCAAGATCCTGAGCAACGACGACTCAGGATGACAACAGAGTAGCACTCGTGTTTTATAAAACAACTGTCCTAGAAATATAAGTCGCGTTTGCCGGCTTTGATTTTGGCCAGGTTCTCGTCGATCATTTTTTTAATCGGCGTGCCCTCTGCAAACGCTTCTTTAGCGGTGGACTCAATAAGCGCGTAGCCCTTGGCCTTCAGGGGGGCGGGGGCAAAGTCTTCCAAATATTCGGCAAAGGTAAACATGGCGTTAGGCAAACAATGGGTTTTAATAAGCCCCGGTTTTGCCATATCCATAAAATCTTTTCCCACGCGGCCCAAGCGGTAACACCCGGTGCAGAACGACGGCATATGCTTGGCATCTACCACGGCATCAATTACTTGCGCTAGTGTGCGGTCGTCGGTCAAGGTAAACTGGCTGCCGTTTTGTTTGTCATAGGAATATCCGCCGGGGTTTACACGGCTAGCCGCAGAAATTTGCGATACGCCTAGCTCCAAGCAGGCATTACGCATGGCCGGGCTTTCGCGCGTACTTAAAATAATGCCCGTGTAAGGAACGGCTAAGCGCAGTACGGCTACGCATTGTTTAAATTCGTCGTCGGTAAGTTCTTCGTTGGGGTGCTTGCTAAAGTCACTCCCTTCGGCGGGCTCAATGCGCGGGATAGAAATAGTATGCGGGCCCACACCGTATTTCTCGTCCAAATACCACGAGTGCATGAGCGTGGCCAAAATTTCGTACTTGTGGTCGTAAAGCCCCAAAAGCGGGCCGATGCCCACGTCGTTAATGCCGGCTTCTAAGGCGCGGTCCATGGCGTCTAAGCGAAATTGATAATCTTTTTTGGCGCCGGCTAAATGCAATTTTTCATACGTTTCTTTGTGGTATGTTTCTTGGAAAAGCTGATACGTGCCAATATTACATTTTTTCAGTTCTTCAAATTCGGGCTTGGTCAGCGGGGCGATATTTACGTTTACGCGGCGGATGTTTTGTCCGTTCCAGCGGGTTTCGTAAATGGCGGCCACGCTGTCATACACATATTGAAGCCCGCCGCCGGGGTACGCTTCACCGGCTACCATTAAAATACGTTTGTGACCTTGCTGCAACAGGGCGGTTACTTCTTGGTGAATTTCCTCACGCGTGCTGGCGTGGCGTTTTAGCGCGGTGTTGGATTTGCGAAAAGCGCAGTACACACACTCGTTGGTGCAAATGTTGGAAATATAAAGAGGGGCAAAGAGCACAATGCGGTTGCCGTAAATGGCTTCTTTAACGTATTTGGCGGTATCAAAAAGTTGATCTAAAAGACGGCGGTCTTTTAAATTAAGTAAAACGGCGGCTTCTTCTAAAGAAATACCTTTTAATTCTTTGGCTTTTGCCAAAATGCGGGCTACGTCCGCGTCGGTATAAGAGTTCCCTTTTTCCAGGGCTTTATATAGTTTGTCATCTTGAATAATCATATACCTATATATTACTACTTTATAAATACAAAAGTCATCCTGAACCGCGGCCATTACCTTGGGCCGTGTCCCGTAGGGTTGTAATACGGGATCTGATTAAACAGGATTCAGGATCTCGTCATTAGTGATGAGTAGAAAGCGGGGGGGATGCTGAGCAACAACACCTCAGCATGACACCATAATAACATCCAACAAATCGGCAGGACTGATTATGACGATAAATTCTGCTTTTGCTATAATATAGCTATGCCGAAGAAGGAAAGTATCTTAATCGTGTGCACCAACCGCAAAGCGTACCACGACTATTTTGTGGAAGACACCTACCAAGCTGGGCTGGAACTTTTGGGGGCGGAAGTAAAATCAATCCGCCAAAAGGAACTGAGTTTGGAGGGGAGCTTTGTGCGGGTGGAAAACGGGCAAGCTCACGTATATCAAATGCACGTAAAACCTTATAAATTTAATTCGGCTATGGAGTTGGACCCTACGCGCCCGCGCCGGCTACTGCTTACCAAAAAAGAATTGCGCAAACTGGAATCTAAAGCTGAAATTAAAGGTTATGCTTTGGTGCCGCTGGAAGTATATTTTAAAAACGGGTGGGCTAAATTAAAATTGGCCTTGGCTAAAGGTAAACATACTTACGATAAGCGCGACTCTTTAAAGAAGAAAGACCTTAGCCGCGAAATGGAAAAGCAGTTTAAAAACTCCATTAAGTTCTAAATGTTCATATATAGAGGTTGTGATCCCCGCGGGTAGTAGTCGGGGATCTCCCGCCTGTTACTTTGAGTATTTAACAAAAGCCCAAGCACTTGCTTCCCGAAACGGATGAGGAAGATTCCCGACAAAAACACTCGGGAATGACGGCCAGTATTTCTTCCCCCTTGGCGGGAGAAGATGCCCGACAACATTCCTCGGGAATGACAACCTTATATATACTACTTCTCACCCCGGTGCAAATGCACTTGGCCCTCTTCCGCAAGGGGCGAGGGATCATAATGATCTTTTTATTAGTGTCATCCTGAACCGCGGCCATTACCGCTGGGCCGTACCCTGAAAGGTTGTTATTCAGTGTCCCATCCTTACTAATAAGTAAAAAGCGGTGAAGATGCTGCGCAAAAACATCTCAGCATGACAAATTACAACAAGTTGTTTTCCTATATGTTTTACCTGGGTCTTGACAAAAAGATAAAATTTCTTATCTTGCATTTGATGAGAATTTTACGACGGTAAACTACAAAAGAAGTTTGCTTAGCAAGCCCTGTCAACAGTTTCTCAAAAAAAATTTAAAAAAAATACTTGCATTTTTTTAAAAATATGTTACACTATATATGTAGAGGGCGTAAGCCTTCTATAAAACTTGTAGGATAAAAGGAGATAAACTTATGAATAAAGGTTTCACCTTAATTGAGTTACTCGTAGTAGTACTCATTGTTGGTATCTTGGCCGCAGTAGCCTTGCCCCAATATACCAAAGCTGTAGAAAAAGCCCGCGCTGCGGAAGCAGTGTCTTTATTGGGTGACGTGATGACCGGTATCCGTGTTGCTCGTTTGGGCGGTGTAGAGCCCACTTCGTTGGCACAGTTGGATATTGACTTGCCTGGTGTGTCCGGTAACTATGCGCATACCAACAACTTCACCTTCGCAATCACTGGTGCTGGACAGGCTAAGGCCGTTCGTTCTGGTGGGTTGTATGAGTTGGTCTACACGGTAGATTCCAATGGCGGAATTACGCGTACCTGCAATGATGCGAATGGCAAGTACTGCACTTCCATTGCTAATAGTGCAGAGTGGCAGGCTCCTGGTACTAACGCCAGTATTGAGGCCTTTACAGCTGGCAACGCTGCTTTTACACCCGCCTCTTAGTTTGGTTTGAAGTCTAATACCCCCGGGCAACCGGGGGTTTTTTTTAGTGGTGTCATGCTGGGAGAGTTTTTGCTCAGCATTTTTTTATAACGTCATTCCCCAGGGTTGTTATGGGGAATCTCCGCCTCTTTTATAACGACGAGATCCTGAGCAACGACGACTCAGGATGACAATGTGGTGGGGATCCCCGATAGGGACATTCGGGGATGATGTTTATAATAATACCTTGAGGATGACGACGCTTTTTTGACAAATGAGCCCCAAATTGTTACAATATATGTGTTCTTAGTAAAGAGCGACTTGGTAGTTCACAAGTCGCTCTTTGTACCAATAGGAGGGCGTATGAAAGATCCTAAACTTATTGAGCAAACCGTAGCCCAGGCCTTAGCCGCGCAACAAGTGGAACTGGTTGATTTGGTCATTCAGCACCAGGGGCGCAAGGCCGTGTTGCAGTTTTTTGTAGATAAAGTTGGCGGGGTAACGCTGGATGATTGCGGCGAACTGACCGACAAAATAGACTCTATTTTAGAAATGGAAAACTTAATTGACGGCGCGTACGTGCTGGAAGTTTCTTCCCCCGGTGTGCAGCGCGTGCTTAAAAAGCCGGAACATTTTAAACGCTTTATCGGCGAGCGCGTCAAAATCGTTTTGAAAGTGCCCCTCAACGGGCGTGGTAGTTTTACCGGCGTTATTGCCTCTGCGGACGACAACGCCTTTGTATTAGACGACGGAACCAACCAATTCCGCTTTGAGTACAACAACATTAAAAAAGCCAACTTGGACCCTGTCCTTGAATTTTAACTTTACTAAGAGGAGATTATACCCCATGGAAATGAATGCAAAAGAATTGTTAGCCGCTTTGGAAGGTTTGGAGCGGGAAAAAAATATTAAACGCGAGGATATTTTAAAAACGATTGAAGACGCTCTGGTCTCCGCCTTGCGCAAAAACTTGGGTAAAACCGCCCAAATTACCGCTAAAATTGATGTGAATTCCGGCAGCGTAAACGCCGCGCACCTCTTAAACGTGGTGGAAGTGGTCACCAACCCGGAAACGGAAATTGACTTGGATACGGCCAAGCAGGAAAATAAAAAATTAAAAGTAGGCGACGTTTTAAGCCGCCCTTTGGAAGTAACGGACTTTTCTCGCATTGCCGCGCAAATTGCCAAACAGGTACTCATCCAAAAAGTACGCGGCATTGAACGCGATAATTTTTACAAAGAATATAAACCGCGTGAAGGGGAAGTGGTCATGGGTTCTGTCCGCCGTATGATGGACCGCGATATGATTGTGGACCTGGGAAAAATTGAAGCCATTTTGCCGTACTGTGAACAAATTAAAAAAGAACGCTACAGCAACGGTTCGCGCATTAAAGCTATTATTGCCAAAGTAATGAACCAAAACGACTTGGCCGCAGCCGCAGACGACCCGGTGCTAAGCCGTTATAAATCGGCCGCGTTTAAAATGGACAAAGCGCAACGTGGGCCGTACGTGTTTTTATCCCGCGGCAACGGTAAGTTTTTAGAAGAACTTTTTAAAGTAGAAGTGCCCGAAATTAACGAAGGAATCGTGGAAATTAAAGCTATTGAACGCGACCCCGGTTTTCGTGCTAAAGTGCTCGTAAGTAGCATTGACAGCAAAATTGACCCCATTGGTACATGTGTGGGGATGCGCGGAATCCGTATCCGGGCGATTCAAAACGAACTTTCCGGCGAGCGCATTGACTTAATTAACTACTCAGCCGACGTGAGCACCTTGTTGATGAACGCGATTGCCCCGGCCAAAGCCAACTTTGTGCAAATTACTAGCTTGCGTGACAAAACCGCTACGATTATCGTGCCCGATGACCAATTGGCTATTGCCATTGGAAAAGACTGGCAGAATATCCGCTTGGCTTCCCGCTTGACCGGTTGGGAACTAGATGTAAAGAGCGAAAGCCAAAAAGCGCAAGAAGAAAAAGCAGCCGTCAGCTCTATCCAAAACGTACTGGCCAGCATTGAAGGAGTTGGCCCTAAAACGGCAGAGCTTTTACAAAAAGCCGGGTTTACCTCTGCCGAGAAATTAGCCAATGTAGAAGTGGAACATCTTTGCACCGTACAGGGCATTGGCGACAAGACTGCCGCTAAAATTATTGAAGGGGCTAAAAAATATATAGCACAACATGCCGATGTATTGGGGGCCCCGCAAGTGCAAACGGAGGAAGCTGCCCATGACGACAACCAAGAAAATAACTAAGGACGAAGCTTCTACCAAAAAATCGGCTGCCAAAAAAACAACGGCTAAAAAAGCTACTGCCGCTAAAAAGACAACGGTAAAAAAAGAAACTACTGCCAAGAAGCCGGCTGCCAAAAAAACAACGGCTGCCAAAAAGACGACCGCTAAAAAAACAGTAGCTAAAAAGGCAGATTCTAAAGCGGAGACAAAAACCGTTGCTAAAGCGGAACACAAAGCAGCCGTAACGCAAAAACCGGCTACCCCGGTTGTGCCTCCTGCTGCGGAGGTTGTCCCAAAACCTGTGCAGGCGGTTAAACCTGCCCAAGCGGCACCGGTAAGTCAACCTAAACCGCAAGTGCAACCAGTTCCTAAGCCGGCACCCGTACAACCTGCGCCCAAGCCGCAACCTGTTTCACAGCCCAAACCGGCCCCGGTAAGTCAGCCCAAACCGCATGAGCAGCCCGCACCTAAACAGCAAGTGGCTGTTAAAGAGCAAGAACCCGCTAAAATTTCTTCTAAAACGGTTCGCATTGTCGGCCAACCGACGGTAAAAGAATTAGCGGAAAAAATGAATTTTAAAATCAATGATTTCATCAAAAAACTCATGATGATGGGCATTTTTGCCACCATTAACCAGCGCTTGGAAAAAGATATGATTGAACTGGTTGTTGCCGAGTGTGGCTTTGAAGCCGAAATGGTGGAAGAAGATTTAAAAGAAGCCACCGCCGTTATTGAGGCCGAAGATGACCCGGCTAGCTTAAAACCGCGTAGTCCGGTGATTACCATTATGGGCCACGTGGACCATGGTAAGACTAGCTTGTTAGATGCTATCCGCAAATCTAATGTAGTGGCGGGAGAAGCCGGGGCGATTACTCAGCATATTGGTGCGTATCGTGTTACTACGCCGCGCGGGGTGCTTACGTTTTTAGATACGCCCGGCCACGAAGCATTTACGGCCATGCGTGCACGCGGGGCACAAGCTACCGATATTGTGGTATTAGTGGTGTCTGCCACCGACGGTATCATGCCACAGACTATTGAGGCTATGGAACACGCCAAAGCTGCCGGCGCGCCGATTATTGTGGCGGTCAATAAAATTGATTTGCCCGGTGCCAACCCGGACCGCGTACGCCAAGATTTGGCGGCCCGCGGGTTAGTGCCCGAAGAGTGGCAAGGTTCTACGATTTTTGTGGATATTTCCGCCAAAAAGCATATCAACATTGATAAACTGTTGGAAATGATTTCCTTGCAAGCGGAAATGATGGAACTGAAAGCCAACCCGGACCGTTTGGGCGTGGGCGTTATTTTGGAAAGTAAGCGTGATAATAAACGCGGTGTGGTAGCTACCGTCTTAGTCCAAAAAGGAACTATGAAGGTGGGGGACCCGTTTTTAGTGGGAACCAACTACGGACGTATCCGCGCGCTGATTGACGAAAATTCCCAGCGTTACCAAAAAATCGGGCCGAGCGTTCCTGCTGAGATTTTAGGGATTAACGGCGAACCGCCGCAAGTGGGCGACACGCTTTACATCATGGAAAGCGAAAAAGAGGCCCGCTATGCCGCCGAAAAACGCAAACTGGCACAGAAGGAAGATTCGCAAGCACACCGCAAGCAAATGTCCTTAATGGCGCTAGGGAAAGAGGACGAAGAAGGCAATAAAGTTAAAAAGCTTAGTTTGATTTTAAAAGCCGACGTGCAGGGCTCTATTGAAGCAATTAAAGATGCGCTGTTACGTATTCCGTCTGATGAAGTAGAGTTGGATATTGTGCTTTCCGCGCCGGGGAATATTAACGAAAGTGATATTCTTTTGGCTAAGGCCAGCAACGCGGTAGTCATCGGTTTCCACGTATCTACCGAGCACAAAGCACAAGCCGAAGCCGAGCGCGAAGGTATTGAAATCCGCAACTATACCATCATCTTTGAACTTTTAGAAGATATTAAAGCCGCCATGGAAGGTTTACTAGAGCCCGACGTGGTGGAAACGGTGGTGGGTACGGCTACCATTAAGAAAGTAATGAAATTAAGCAGTGGCTTGATTTCAGGTTCGTTGGTGGATAGCGGTACTGTAGTGCGCAATTACGAAGTGCGCATTAAACGTGCCGGCGAAGAAGTCGGCCGCGGTAAGATTGGTGGCCTTAAACGCTTCAAAGATGACGTTAAAGAAGTGGAAAAAGGTTATGAGTGTGGTATCTTAATTGAAGGCTTTAAGGGTGTGCAAGAAGGCGACATCATTGAGTGCTTTAAGAAAGAAACCATTACCAGAAGAATTAAGATGTAAAAAGAATTAGTCTTACAAAAACCCCCGGTTTGGGCCGGGGGTTCTTTCTTATAAAACTTAATTTTCAGTTTCTAGTGGGATATCTAACAAGGGTTTATTTTTCCACCCGGTTTTATCAAAATGCCACCACTCGGTGCGTGTATAGGTAAAACCCGCTTGCGTCATAATTTTTTTAAGTGTTTCCCGGTTTTTAAGTACATCTTTAGGCAACTTTTGATAATCCATGTGTGCGCGCGGAGTAAAATTATCAAAGTCTGTCGGCATTTTTAGGGGAGTTCCGTTAAAATCACACGGGATCAAATCTACCGACATACCGCGGCTGTGGCGCGAGCCCTTTTTGGGTGGAGCCACATAGTTTGGATTGGGTTTAGCGGTCCATAGTTTTTTTTGAGCACTCGCCGGACGGTAGCAATCCCACAAGCAAAAAGTGAAAGGTTCTTCTTGTTCTGCTGCCAAAGCAACCGCTTTTTTAAGCCCTTCTACAGCTTCTTTGTGTAAATAACAAGCAGTGCCGGTGTTATAGATGGGTTTGCCGGTAAAATTGTTAGGGGTAGCGTAGCGTAAACTGACAAAAACAGGCAGTTCTTCTACGGTTTGTACGTCTACTAGGTTTGCGTCCTCTAGGGGACTTGCCGCAAGGGGCATCGCACATAAAAGTAATAAAAATACGTGTTTCATACTTTTATTATATAATAAAGATATGGACGAAAAACACTTCAAAAGCGGTTTTGCCGTACTGGCCGGACTGCCTAATGCGGGCAAGTCTACGCTCTTAAACCAGGTTGCGGGGGGGTTATTATCGGCGGTTACGCATAAACCTCAAACCACACGCCAAAATATTTTAGCAATCGCCGAGGGGAAAAACTACCAAGTCGTGTTTGTGGATACCCCCGGTTTTTTAACGCCCAAATACAAATTGCAGCAGACCATGGCTGATTGTGTGGACCGCGCAGTACAGGAAGAAGCTGATGTAGTGCTTTTTATGTTAGATGTTACCGCTAATTATGCGGATAATGCCAAACTGATTGCCAAACTTAAAAACGTATTTTGCCCGATTTTGCTCGTCTTAAACAAAATAGATTTAGTAAAAGATAAAACCTTTTTGGCCACTCTGGAAGAACAAGTAAAGAAAGAGTTGCCCGTTAAGCAAACCTTTCACATTTCGGCTGTCAAGGGCACCGGCGTTGACGTGCTTAAACAAGCGGTGGTCTCTTATTTGCCAGTCAGTCCGGCGTATTTCCCGGCGGGACAATGGACCGACCGTTGGGAGCGTTTTTACGCGGCAGAGTTTATTCGCGAACAAATTTTTCTGTTATATCAACAAGAAATTCCGTACAGCACCTATGTAGAAGTGGAAAAATTTACCGAAAATTTAGGTACTAAAAATTTTATTCGTGCTAATATTCACGTGGAGCGCGAAAGCCAAAAGCCCATTATTATCGGCAAAGGCGGAAGTATGATTAAACAACTGCGCGAGCGCAGCCAAAAGCGCGTAGAAGAATTTTTAGGGCGTAAGTATCGCGTAGAGTTAAATGTAGTTGTGTCGCCGGATTGGCGTAACAATAAAGCCATGTTGGAACAGTTTGGATACATTGATAAAGACCCGCGCGAGATATAATTTTTTATTTTCCCATTGATAACCGCTGTGCGATTTTATCAAGCATGGCGGTTAATTTTTTGTACTGTTCTACACCGTCGGTGTCCACAAATGGGAAGCACGCAATGCGCAAGCTCTCTTGGGGTATAGTGCGGTATTTTTTAAGGCCGTCGGCTAAATTTTGTTTGCCGGTATTGAGCAAAATGGTGGCAATTTGTTCGCCCGTTACCTGCGGGGTTGTAATAGCCAATGTGAGTGTGGTAAACGAACGGTGTGCGCCGTCTTGGATAAGCGGCTTAAAATAAGGGGATTTCTGTGCCCAATTTACCAGAAAATCTGCGTGACGTTTGCATAAGGTTTCCATCTCGCTAATTCCTCCATGCGCCAGCATCCATTTGCACGCTTCATTGGCCATCCAAATGTTGATGGTGGAGGGAGTATTAAGCGTTTGGTATTTATCTACATATCCTAGTGCATTACGTAAATCTAAAAAGAAAGGCAAGTTACGCGCCGGTTGTTTGGCGCGTTCTACTGCGCGCGGACTTAGTACCATACAACACGTGCCACCGCCGGCGCCCAAACATTTTTGTAACCCGAAAATTTGAATATCATACGCTTCTTTGGGTAGCTTGCGTCCGCCTGCACACGACGTGGTATCCCAGGCCACTAACGTATTGGGACCACGTTGTTGCCAAACTTGTAATAAATAATCGTCGGTTAATTGTACGCCGGTGGCCGTTTCGTTGGGTGTGAGTAAAATTAAACTGGCGTTTTTGTTAGGGAACCCTTGCGGCAAAAAGTGTTTACCCGCCGTTACAAAAGAGCGGGAAACATCCGGTAATCGTCCGGCTAAATCAGCACACCACAAGTGGCTAAACGCCCCGATATCCACCCCGGAAATACTATCTTTTGCCAAGCTCCACAAGACGGCATCCATCGCCGGAGTAACACCCCCTGGGAAAAACAAAACCGTATAATCTTGCGGAATTTCTAACAGGTTACGCAAGTTTATAATACACTCTTTATACAAGCCGTCAAAAGTAACATCTGCGGCGCGGTGGCTACGTTCAAAAAATGTTTCATACAAGCGTGCATTGCGCACGCTAAACAATCCTTGCCCCGGCCCGCAAGAAAAACTGGAAGTGGGAAGTTCGGATTCGCTAAAACTTAAATCAGTAATGTTCATTTTTTGTTTTTCCCTGTGGATT
>CACXHA010000118.1 GCA_902767385.1 uncultured Elusimicrobium sp. | reverse complement strand
GTTTCTTCTACCGCGCGAATAGCATCTCCCGAGCTATACCCCGGTGCCGGGCTTGCCATCACTTTAGCAGATGGGAATACGTTAAAGCGTTCCACAATATCCGGCCCTAGCGAAGGAGTTAACTTCACCAAAGAAGATAGCGGTACCATGGCCCCTTTATCAGACTTTACATAAATGCCGCTGATTTGGTCCGGCCGGGCACGATATTCGCCTTCTGCTTGCATCATTACCTTAAAGCTGCGGCCCATGTAGGTGAAATCGTTAATATACATATTCCCAAATGTACCTTGCAACGTAGCGTATAAGTTATCCAAAGAGACGCCCATGGATTGAGCTTTTACTTCGTCCACCGTTAAACTATACTGCGGAACCGAAGCCGAGAACGAAGAAGAAACACTCGTGAGTTCCGGCCGTTTACGCGCTGCTTCTAAAAATTTGTTAAGTTGGGCAGCCAATTCTACCGAACCTCCTTCGGAACGGTTTTGAATATATCCTTCCAAACCACCCGTCGTACTCATACCCATAATGGGAGGCGGGTTAAACGGCATTACTAAGGCCCCGGTTACTGCTTGTTGTGCTTTTACATATACTTGTTTGACCGTAGCGGTAGAAGATTCATCTGCTTTTTTGCGTTCGTCCCAGGGTTTTAACATGACAAACGAAGCAACCGAGTTGTTTTTCTGCGCACCGGTTAACATATCATAACCGGCAAAGGTCATCTCTTTTTGAACGGAAGGTAATGACAATAAAACATCTTCCATTTCTTTAGAAACTTTATCGCTGGCACTTAAAGAAGAGGACGGATCTAACTGAGCAGCCACCATAATGATCCCCTGGTCTTCCGTCGGCAACAAACTACCGGGAACAATTTTAAATAATCCCAAAGTAACCAAAAATAGCACCGCTATAATAATGCCAGATACAATTCCCTTGTGTAGAATAAAGCTGACCAATTTCCCGTATTTTTGGGTCAATTTATCAAACCACTGGTCAAACTGATAGAAAAACCCATGCGTGGGGCGTTCCTTCTTTTTAAGTAGCAACACACACAATGCCGGCGTTAACGTCAAAGCCACTAAACCAGAAATTACCACAGATACGGCAATCGTAATGGCGAACTGTTTATACATTACCCCAGTTAAACCGCCCATAAACGCTACCGGCACAAACACTGAACAAAGCACCAACACGATGGCAACCACCGGGCCGGATACTTCACCCATGGCCTTGATGGTGGCTTCCCGTACGGGCAGATTTTCTTCGTGCATAATACGCTCTACGTTTTCAATTACCACAATGGCGTCGTCCACTACCATACCGATAGCTAACACTAACCCAAAGAGCGTAAGCGTGTTAATTGAGAATCCCATTACATCCATACCAGCAAACGCGCCGATAATAGACACCGGTACGGCCAAACACGGAATGAGCGTAGCACGCCAATCTTTTAAGAATAAAAACACCACCAAAAACACCAACACCATGGCTTCTACCAAGGTCTTAATTACTTCTTTAATAGACTCGGTTACAAAGAGGGTGGTATCATAGGCGGTGTCATAGGTCAGGTCCATTTCCGCCGGGAAATTTTTGGCCGCTTCTTTCAAATAATCTTGCACCGCTTTGGCGGTAGCTACGGCGTTAGCACCCGGGGACAAATAAATCCCCACCGGTACGGCCGGTTGGTGGTTAAAACTGCCATTAAATTCGTAGGTTTGGCTACCCAGTTCCACGCGGGCCACATCTTTAAGTTTAAGGGTAGTTCCGTCCGGGTTGGCACGCAAAATAATGTTTTCAAATTCTTCTACGGTAGAGAAACGTCCGGGAGCAATAATAGAGTAACTGCGATCCACTTTTACCGGCATAGGAGCTTGCCCGATTTTACCCGCGGCCCGTTGTGCGTTTTGCGCTTGCACCGCGCTGGCTACCTCGGCAATAGACAAATTGCGCTGGGAAATGACGTCCGGTTTGACCCAAATACGGATAGCATAGTCGTTGGCAGACATAACCATCGCATCGCCGACCCCTTCAATACGTTTTAAGTCATCTACGATGTTAATAAGCACATAGTTCCCAATGGTCGTTGTGTCTGAACGGCCCGAAGGAGAATAAAACGCAATCATTTGTAAAATAGCAGAAGATTTTTTATCTACCGTTACCCCATAACGGCGCACATCTTCAGGCAAGGTAGCGGTAGCTCCCTGTACGCGGTTATTGACGTTGATCATGGCCTGGTCCGGGTCGGTTCCTACCTTAAAAGAAACCGTCAAGGACATATCCCCATTGGCAGAAGAGGTGGAGTTCATATATAACATATCTTCCACTCCGTTAATTTGCTGCTCTAAGGGAGCGGCTACAGTGTTAGCAATTACTTCGGGGCTGGCACCGGGATATTGGGCAGATACTGCGATGGTAGGAGGGGTTAAATCCGGGTACTGTTCCACCGGTAAAGATTTAATAGCCACAATACCGGCTAACGTAATCAAAAGAGAAATTACAGCCGAAAAAATAGGGCGGTCAATAAAGAATTTAGAGAACATATTCGCTCCTAATTAGCCGCCGGCTGCTCTTGCGTGTTCGTCACTTCTGGCAACGATTGGGCATCCGGTGCTTCCGAATCCGAAATCGCTTGTTCAAATTGATCCATTTTTTCCTCGTCTGCCTTAGGAGCGGTACGTTCTTGCGCCGCAGCCACCGTAAAATCTTGCAGTTTCACTTCCACTTTTTGACCGGGGCGAACGCGCGAAAGCCCCTCACTAATGATAACGTCTCCCTCTTTAAGTCCTTTTGTTACCACATACATATCGTCCTGTAAATCGGCCTCAATGGGGCGGGCTTCTACCGCGTTATTAGGATCTACTACATACACCAAGAGCTCTTTGGCTGTATGCAATACTGCAGAAGAAGGAATCAACATAGCATTTTTAAAAGTAGCTCCCACTAAGTGTACACGTACAAATTGACCGGGCATCAACAAACGCGAATTTTGAGGATTGGCAAATTCCGCTTTCATGGCAATACTAGAGGTTTGAGCATTTTCGGAGCTATCAAAGAAAATAATTTTACCACGCTGCGGATAAACTTCTCCGTTAGGCAAAATAGCTTCTACATATACGGCCACATCGTTTACATCTTTGTCCTTATAAGCTTGCATACTCTCTTGCTGATGACCAACTTGCATATTTCCAAATGCAATTTGCCCGGATAAAAAGCCCTGAGAAAGTTGGTTAAATTGGCTGCCCGGCATTGAAAACTTTACATATAGCGGGTTAATTTGCACCATATTGGTTAAATAACCCGATTCCCCGGCAGGTGAAATCAAACTGCCTACCGATGGAACTGCCTGTCCCACAATCCCAGAGATGGGGGCCGTAACTTTGGTGTAACCTAAATTGATTTGGGCTCCTTCTACTGCTGCCTGAGCTACTTTCACGTTGGCCTGTGCAGTTTCATAGGCAGACAAGGCATTATCGTAATCCTGTTGGCTTACCGCATTGGAAGCCCGCAAGGTTTTCATGCGGTTAAACGTACGTTGCGTGCGTTTTTCTTCCGCTTGAGCTTGAGCCAAAGAACCTTGTGCTTTTTCCAATGCCACTTTATATTCGGCATCATCAATTTGAAACAGTTGGGTACCGGCTTCTACAAATTCTCCTTCATCATATAAACGGCTTTGTAAAATTCCGCCTACTTGTGCACGGATTTGAATTTCAAGTGAACCTGCTACCTGGGCGGGATATTCAATATTCCAAGGCAAATCTTGTTGCAATACTTTAACGGCAGACACCACCGGCGCAGGCGCTTGCGCCTTTTCTTTATTTTTGCACGCACCCAAAGCAACAGCCACGCACAATAAAACCCATAAAACTCTTTTCATGTACTTTCCTCCTTACGATATACAAAAATTTTATGAAATTGCTTTTGCTTTAGCAACCGGCTTTTTTAAAAACAACCTTTTTTTTTTGCTAAAAAACCGTATAATATATAGTATGAGAATATTTTGCACTTTATGTTTATGCTTCTTGTTCATGGGAACCGCTTGGGCAGCCCCCTCTTTGTTGGATTTGGACAGTTGGCAATTGCCGTCTGAGACAGATTCCGTAAAAAAGGAAGCCGCTTCCGTCCAGCCCGCCGCAGAACCTCAACCTGCCGCGCAACCTAAGCCGGTAGCGAAAACCAAGACGTCCACAAAATCTAAGTCGCGTTCCACAAAAGCTCCGTCCAAGGCAGCCACAGGTGATGAAATTAAAATTGAAATGGCCGGCAATTCCAACTACATTTCAGTTGGCAACTCATATGACCCCAACGAAATCCCTGTCATGCGCCGCACGCAACAACAACTGGCTAAGCGCCTTACCAATATGAGTCGGTTTTACTTAATTTTCAATGCAGACCGCGTGGCCGCTATTGACGGCTATTTGACTTCTTCAAACGGCGCAAGATATGCTTTTGTAAGTTTTGGTGAAGAAACAGGCCCTTTCCGCAAATTTTTGTTTGAACCAGACGGATCTCAACATTTTATAGCGGTAACAGACAATGTCGCAGGGCTATTGGATTTAAACGCCACTTATCAAATCAACATGGGCCTGCACGAAGAAGCCCTGCGCCAAGCTTTCCCCCAAGCGGTTGCGACCGTAGTAGAGGATGTAAAAAATAACAAAACATATCACCTGTACCAAATCAATGATTCTTGGTTTTTGGTGTTTGATAATTCCTCCTTGGTAAAACAATTTGCTACTGCGCAAGAGTTGGAAGAGTTTTCGCAACAAATAGCCGTTTCTAACGCGGCTTTAACCGCTAAACCTCTCCCTCTGCCAACGCCGCCCCCTCACAAACATCCTCGTAAAGCTTTAATAGAAGGTGGAACTATCGAAGATAAAATAAATTTGCCGCAGGTAAACAATCCTGAAGATTATAAGGTAGAGACTCCTCCTTTAATTCCCAGCGGCCCCAAAGCCGGTACCGTTCTTCTGCGAGATATAGATGGCAAATATATGAATAACAAGTAAAAATTTCCCTCTTCCAAAAAGCGCACAATTTACATTGTGCGTTTTTTTTGTTACACTATACATACAATTTGATCTGTTTTTGGAACCGTATGCAGAATACGGACGGTGCCTGTCAAGGTTCGTTATCCCTCCAAAAACAGCCGATATAATAGGCATAACACAAAGGGAATTGCAAACCTAGCGTGTTATGCTGAGTGTTTGCCGCCAATAGGCGGCAGACTACGGCTGTTTGTGGTTTAAGACCAGGGATAACGACTTAGATTGCAAGCGGCCGTCATTTATGCAACGTTCTTCAAACAGGCAAATTGAAATTATCTTTGGAGAACGTGATATGAAATACAATTCCACCCCCTGTTGTAGTCCCTGTTCCGGCTTTACCCTTCT
>CACXHA010000117.1 GCA_902767385.1 uncultured Elusimicrobium sp. | reverse complement strand
GCGACAGTATGTTCCACCCCATGGAAATTGACGAAGAAAAATACCAAATTAAGCCGATGAACTGCCCTTTCCACGTGGAAATTTACAAAACGCACTTGCGTTCTTACCGCGATTTGCCGCTGCGCTTTAGTGAACTGGGTACGGTGTACCGCTACGAACGCTCCGGCGCGTTGCATGGTATGCTGCGCGTGCGCGGATTTACGCAAGATGATGCGCACATTTTCTGCACGCCCGAGCAGGTAGAGGGAGAAGTAAAACAAGCTTTTGAATATGCCATGCATATTTTCAAAACGTTTGGCTTTGAAAAATACGCGGTGGAACTTTCCACGCGCGACCCCGAGCACCCGGAACATTTCACCGGAGACCCGGCCGAGTGGGAACGTGCCGAAAGTGCACTTAAAAAAGTGCTTGAGCAAAACAACATCCCCTACACCACCCACGCCGGCGAGGCCGCTTTCTACGGACCGAAAATTGATATTAAAGTGATGGACGCGATTGGCCGCTTGTGGCAGCTTTCCACGATTCAGTTTGACTTCAACCTGCCCGAACGCTTTGACTTGGAATACGTGGCCCCCGAAGGCCGCAAACGCCCGATCATGGTGCACCGCGCTATGTTTGGCAGTATTGAACGCTTTACTGGCGTGCTTATTGAACACTATGCAGGTTGGTTTCCGCTGTGGCTAGCTCCGGTGCAGATGAAACTTTTGACGCTCACCGACGACCAAATTCCGTTTGCGCAGGAAGTGGCCGCCAAAATGAAAAAAGCGGGTCTACGCGTGGAGTTGGATATCCGCCCGGAAAAACTGGGGCTCAAAATTCGCGAAGCGCACATGCAGCGTATCCCGTACACGGCCATTATCGGCAAGAGCGAAGCCGCTAACGGCACGCTGACCGTACGTTTGAAAGACGGTACGAACACGCAGCCTTTAAGCGTGGACGACGTGATTAAACAAATGCAAGAAGAAGTTAAAACGTTTAGCTTAAAAAACTTGCTGAAATAAAGTGGTGTAGATTCCCGATACCGACCTTCGGGAATGACGCCTTTTTAACTAAAAACCCCGGGCAATTACCCGGGGTTTTTAATTTCAAATCTCATCCTGAGTGGTTGTTGCTCAGGATATCCACCTTGTTGTCATCCCGTACTTGATACGGGATCTTGTTGTTATAGATGCTGAGCAGAACCTTCTCAGCATGACACCTAAGTAGTAAGTGTCATCCCCGATTTGGCGGCCCGCAGGGTTCGGGGATCTCCACCTTTTAGTTAATCTCTTTGATTTCTACCTCAAAGTTGAGCGTCTTGCCGGCCAGCGGGTGGTTGAAGTCCAACACAACTTCAGTGTCGGTAATTTCTTTGACCACCGCGCGGAACGTATGCCCGGCGTTAGAGGCACCCACCATATCGCCTACTTTTAAGTTTTCCGCGCCGCCGATAGCGGTTTTGGGTACGCGGCGGATGGCCTCTTCTTGCACCAGGCCGTAACCCTCTTCCGGTTTTACCACAACGGTTTTTTTGTCGCCTACTTTCATGCCGGTCATTTCTTTTTCCAGGCCTTTAATAATGTGCCCGGCACCATGGGTATATTCCAAGGGGGCTCGCCCGGCGGACGTATCGGCCACTTGGCCGTCTACGGTAAGGGTGTAATCAAATTTTACTTTGCTGCCGTCTTTAATCATAATCGTCTCCTAGTTGGGGATGTTTCATTGTAACATATTTCCGGGCCCCTCGCGGTTTTTTGCGTAAGTATATTACCAAACATGACACGCGCGGGCACCGGGAGGGGCGGCTCGCCCCTACTCGTTACCAAAAATGGTATTTAATTGCCGGTTCACGCGGTAGAAACTGGCGCATTTGGGCATATCTTTGAGGCGTTTGGCACCAATGTAGGTCATACAGCTGCGCATACCGCCCAGGATAGCCAGTAGCGTGGGCTCAATCGGCCCGCGAAACGGCAGTTCCACTACTTTTCCCTCGCTGGCGCGGTATTTTTTCAACCCGCCGTAATGTTGTTCTTGCGCATAGGCCGAACTCATACCGTAAAACTTTTTGTACTGTTTTTCAGCCAGCACCATGGCACAATGTTCGTCGTCCACCATATTTACTTCGCCGGTTTGAAAAATTTTTGTGCTCATTTCGCCGCCGCTTTCTTCGTGTCCGGCCAGCATACCACCTAACATCACAAAGTCCGCCCCGGCACAAAAACTTTTGCATACGTCTCCGGGAACGGTGCAGCCGCCGTCGGCACAAATCATGCCTCCCACGCCATGTGCCGCGTCTGCGCACTCAATCACCGTAGAAAATTGTGGCCGTCCCACGCCGGTCAGTTTGCGCGTGGTGCACACAGAGCCGGGGCCAATACCCACTTTTACAATGTCGGCTCCGTTTAAGATAAGGTCTTCGCACATATCGCCGGTTACAACGTTGCCCGCCATAATTAGCGCGTCGGGCCAGGTGTGGCGCACCTTGCGCACAAAGTCCATTAAATAGGGGGAATAGCCATTGGCTACGTCAATGCAGATGTTTTGCGCCAGCTTGGTGTTCATAACGGTAGTGAGTTTTCCAAAGTCACTATCGCTCACGCCGGAGCTTACAAAAATCAAATCGTTAGAGCCAAACTCTTTTTTGTTTTCAGTTAAAAAATCAATAATCTCTTGTGCACTGTAATGTTTATGCAAAGCCGCTAGTAAATTTTGTTTTTGCATGGCGCGGGCGATTTCAAACGTGCCGGTGGTATACATATTGGCCGCCACAATTCCCGTAGCATTTAAAGTCCGGTTGCACCATTTAAAGGTATATTCGCGCAGTACATTCACTGCCGAGCGCGACGCCAAGGCCGAGCGTTTGGGCCTAAGTAGCACGTCGCAATAATCTAACTGAATATCATCATGAATCCGCATAATTCCTCCCTGCGTTTGGGGGTAACCCAAACCTCGTATATCATACAAAATTTAGTCAAAATAAAAAATATGCAATTTTGCTATTTTTTAGCTATAATAAAAGTTGTATTTACAGAGCAGTAAAGAGGGAACCTATGTCTAAAAAAGGATTTACTTTAATTGAACTGTTAGTAGTGGTCATTATTATCAGCGTGCTTACGTCCATTGCGCTTCCGCAATACCGCAAAGCGATGGACCGTTCCAAAGCGGCCGAGGTCATGCAAGTACTGCCGCCTGTATTTGAAGCGCGCGAACGGTGGTGCCTGCAAAACAAAGCAGACGGAGGGGATTGTTCCTCTGTTACTTTAAAAAAATTAGATATTGAGGTCTCCGCCGATACAGATGTGGAGGGGTGTGATTTTGCCTCTAAAAACTTTTGTTACCATTTAGAATCTGGTACGGGAGGCACGTTTGAGCAAGCTTGCGTAGCGGCCGAACCGCTTTGGGGCGATGGCCGCGGCCTGACCGGGGCTATGATTTATTACCGCGGGGATAAATTTTCTTGCACAGACGAGGACGGCGCAGCCTGTGATATTTTAAACGTGGCCGATAGTGACCACCGCACTGGGTGCATATAGGGGGAACAGTATGAAGTATAACAACGGCAAGGGTAAGAAGGATGCCCTGAATAAAAACTCTTTTAGAGCGTCTCTTCGCTCCGGTTTTACGTTAATTGAAATGATTACGGTGGTGGTGATTATTGGGATTTTAACAGCGGTGGTGTTGCCGCAGTATAAGCGGGCTATTGAGCGTTCGCGCTCGACGGAAGCGGTGGCTATGCTGCGTGTGATTTATGACTCCGGCGAACGCTTGGCCGCAGAATTTGGTTTTAGAACTTTTAAGGATATGGTAGCCAAATCTGATAAAGCCACCTTTAGACGCATGGATATGTTTGATGAAAAAACCATTGCATGTGACGTGGGGGAGAATGCCGAGGGGAAGGCCCTCCTTTCCTGCGAACATTTTACCTATTCGTTTAATCAAAATTATATTAAGGCCCAACCTTTAACAGGGCCGCAAGTGGAGTTTCGTCTGTCCTATCCCGTTAATGATGGGATCCCTCTGCTTCAATGTACAGGGGATAAAGATGCTTGTGAGACATACGGTTTTACTTGCCCCGACAACGCTAACAATAATTCTGTTTGTACCAAATAGAGGAAAATATGAACAAGATTAAAGAAAATAGAAAGCAGAGAGGATTGAACCAAAGGATTTCCAAGGATTGGCTATGTTCGGGTTTTACCTTAGTGGAAATTTTAACCGCGGTAGTAATCGTGGGGATTCTTGTAACGATAGCCATGCCTTTGTATGAAAAAACGATTGAACGCTCTCGCATGACTGAGGCCCGCGCCGTTTTAAACCGTATCCAATCTGCCAAACGCCACGCGATGGGGAATATGGAGTGCTTTGCGTATAGTGCAGAAAACGTCACTTCAGGTAGGTGTCCCCAATTTCAACACTTAAATATTCAGTTCCAAACGGCAAGCGGTTCGTCGGCTACGGGGACTACGTTTTCTTCAAAAGCGTTTTGCTATTCATTACTACCCGGGGGCTCTTACCCCAATGGCGTTTGCGCCAAACGCTTGGGGGGGGAATATGCCGGCACCGTATTTGTTTACAACGGGGAATTGGATAGCCAAACCGATAACATAGTTAATAACGTATTTTTATGTGGTGGAGAAGGAGACAATTGTGCACAGTATGGTATGGAAAATACGGAGGGGCTTACGTGTTGTAACTAAGGGGGAAAAACTATGAACGCAAAATTAAATAAATTTTTCTTAGTATGTTTCGTAACGGTGGGATGTGCATTACCCGGTTTTACGCAGAATGAACCGGATAAGTTGGTTAAAATGGTTACTTATTTCCCCGTTCCGTACGCGCTTTACAATAATCTCTACATAAAAGATAAATTTGACATAGGTACCCACAGTGGCAATGAAGGCTTTACATTAGAGCTGGGTTCCTCGTCCAGTAATGTGTCGCTGAGTGCCGATGACGTGTTCTTGCGTCAAGTAAATACCAGTGCTCCGCTTTCTACCTTGAAGATGGATACCAACTTTACTACGCAAACAGCCATATTTGGGGATACAACCACCCAGACTAACAATAACCCGGCTGCGGTGCACGCCAAAAACTTGACTGTAAACAGCGGGCTAGCTCCTAATAACGTTACCACGGGGAAAATCAATGCCAACACGATTGATTTATTTGGTAAAGGTGCACTTCCAGCGTGCGGCTACGACGAGAGTACCCACCAAGGGGGTGCTCAGTGGCAGCAATTAACCATCGGCGGAAAGACAGGCTATTATTTAGTATGTTGTAAAGAAGCGGATGATTGTGTGGATTGTTATTACAACAACAAGGAAACTTTTGCAGCGGCGTGTGAAGCTTCCGTAGAGGGGGCCACTTGGTGTAGCAAACCCGATGGTTCTAATACGCCTTGCGCCGTTTGTGGGTGTAGTTGCCCAGCTAATAGCCATCAAATAGAAAACAATACAAAGTGCGAATGTGATGATACCCATAGGCATCCTGATGGGGGCGGGAGTAGTTGTGTGCCCCGGTGTCAGGTTGATTCTTACAAAACGGAAAACAAGAGCGAGTGTTGCTCCCAGCCTGGGGTCAGCTATAGCGATCCCATCTGTTATGTGTTGAGATGGGGCCAAGTATATTCATCAAATACATGCGAGGATGAAACTAATTGTAGCGCTGAGGCAATAGCCGGGGCCGCGTGTGCTAATCAAGAAGGGGCACAGTGTAAGATTGTAGAAAAGGCAGGTACATGTAAAACCACGTATATGGCCTGTAGACCTTGGCCAGACGGCTGGCAATAATCTAATCGGTAAGACTCCCCGGGTGTAAGCCCGGGGATTTTTTTGGTATGAAAACCCTGCGCTAGGCGCAGGGTTCAGTATAGCTTTAAGCGATGAACAGGTTGTTAAAAGTAGTTTTGTGTAGTGATAAAATAAGGTGTCATTCCCGAAATTTGTAGTCGGGAATCTCATCCGCTTTCTACTTGCAAATAAGGTGGGGATCCCGTATCAAGTACGGGATGACACCAATAACAATATAACTTGTCATCCCCGATTTGGCGGCCCGCAGGGTTCGGGGATCTCCCGCCTGTTTATTCCCGGCGTTTAACATTAGCTCCTACACGGGCTTGTAAAAACGGATGCGGAAGATTCCCAACAAAAACGCCTGGGAATGACACTCAATTTTAACTGTTTCACCCAACTGCTTTTAACAATCTGGACGTTGGTATAACCAGAACTTTCCTTTTAATTGGGGATTTTCACAATACACAACAAAACCCCCGGGGGTAAGCCCGGGGGTATATACCATAAAACCTAGTCTATTTTTTCTGCTTAACTAAGAACTTTAATTCTTTGCTTAACGTACGTGGGGAAACATTACCCACTTGCAGGAGTAAATCGGTCACTTTTTGAGGATTATTAAATTTCTTTACATAGGGTGCTGCCGCTTCCGTCCACAGTTTGTTGCCCCATACATAGCTTACGGCTTGAGCCGGATTTTGTGCAATGGCATAAATCATCTTAGCGGCTTCTTCGTCGCCCAGTCCGGTTACTTGCGTTAAGAATGTGAACGCTTGGTCGTACGTGAAATCGCGGTTATGCAGGCGGTAGTCCATCAGCGCCGCTAACGTATACACAAAGCGTTGCCAGGCCGCAAAGAGGCGTTCTTCGTCGGTAATTATATAGCCCTGTTCTTCTGCCACTTGTAACGAATAGAATTTCCACCCGTTCGCTAGCGTGGGGGAACCTAGCAAGCGGCGCACCCGGCTGGTGGGAAGAAGGGTTTGGTAGTAGTGGCCGGGAACAATTTCTTGGCTGATAAGTAACTTGGTGGCCGGCCCGTTGAATTGACGTTGCATAATTTCGTCTTTAGCCAATTGGTTTCCGGTTGGCAAGCGCAACAAGAATGTGGCATAGGCCGGGTTAAAAAGATATTCGTTTAAGTATGAAAAATAGCTTGTTAACGGCTCTATACTAAGCGTAAGGGATTGGGGAAGCACGTCCTTTCTTACCCAGTCCGCCATCAGCCCCGCTGCTTCATTGGAAATGGAACTAAGCAGGGTGTCTTCTTGGTAGGGGGTTTGTAATTGTTTGGCCACGCCATAGAATTGGTTGGCGGTAGGTGCCACATAAACCGGTTTGGCCGGGGTCCCTTTCCCTTTTTTGGAAGCAGCCACCGGCTGAATTTGCGGCATTTGATTGGTGCCGTCTACTAATACAACAGAATCATCTTCTGCGGATAATTCAAAGGGTTGCAACGCATCAAACAAATCATGTTGTGCTTGCTCAAAGCGTGTTTCAAGTTCCGCTCCTACCTCGGCGGGTGCAGCCGCAATTTGGTAAGTGTCTTTTAGTTGGCGTGCATAGTTTTTGTTTCCCATGCGCCAGTCGTTATTGGCGGTGGATTCTGCTTGCGAGATAGATTTAAAGAAATCAAACATTTCGCGGATACTTGCTTTGGCGCGCGCAATCACTTGTTCCGTTTCCACGGAGTCGCGTGCATCGTTGGACAAGGCCTCCCCTTCGGTAATGCGGGTGGCTACTTCGTCAAAAGATAAGTAGGCAAAGTAAGCTTTTTCCATGGCTAAGCGGGCCAAAAGCGGGGAAACATTTTTCAAATTCTCTTTGGCTTGTTTTATCACTTTAGGCAGCGCGTTTACGCGGCCCAGTAAGTCGGTACGTTGTTTGCGGTCGTCACTTTTGCTGGGCAACAACATGAGGTCATACACGCTATCAAGTGCTTGCGTGTAATAAAGCGGGTCAAAGGAGGCGCGGTTTTGTTCCAACTGCCAAATTTTGCTGACTAAAGTGTCTTTCATGAGTTCATATTCTATTTGTTTCTCGTGGGACAATTTTTTGGTATCAATTTGTTCCAACGAATCTAAAATAGAGCGAAAGACTTGCAAGAATTGGGCATCGGTTTGAGAAGAGCGGTCATTGACGGCATTGTTCCCTAAAGAAAAGCCCAAGCGGGTGGCTTCTTCCGGCACGAAAAACGTTATTACGGAGGAATAGCGCGTGGTAATTTCTTTAAATGAATTGTTTTCCAAGATGGTGGACGCATCTTCGTCGGGGAATTTATCCAACGAGGGGGAAATAATGGCCGCGTTTAAAACGGCGGAAGTAAATAGAATCAACCCTAAAAATAATCCTTTTCTGTTCATTTTTTTCTCTTTAGTAGCAAAATATAGGCGCGCAAACAAAAATCGCCTACTATATTTTAGTGTTTAGCGGGGCGGGTTGTCAACGAAAAATTTAGGAGCCCTCTGTGCCGTTCACAAATTTCCCTTTTCGTCATTAAATATGATATAATAAATTATCGTTCGGGCCATTAGCTCAGTTGGTAGAGCAGACGCCTCTTAAGCGTAAGGTCGTGAGTTCGAGCCTCACATGG
>CACXHA010000116.1 GCA_902767385.1 uncultured Elusimicrobium sp. | reverse complement strand
GGATCGAACTTGCGACCTCCTGCATGCCATGCAGGCGCTCTCCCAGCTGAGCTACAGGCCCGTTACATATATAGTATATCAGTTTTGTGGGTAAAAAGCAAACTTAATCTTGGTATAAGCCGCGCAAAAGTTTAATTTCGCGTGCGTAACCTTCTAAATCATTGGGGGTTTCTAAACAAAACGGTAAATGTTTGAGCGCGGGGTGATTGATAACGCCCGCCAGGGTTTTTGTGCCGATGGTGCCTTGCCCAATACAGGCGTGGCGGTCTTTGTGAGAGCCGGGTGGGTTTAAGCTGTCGTTTAAGTGAACCGCTTTTAGTAAAGAAAGCCCAATTTGTTTATCAAACTGGGTTAACGTATCGTCCAGTTTTACCAAAGAATATCCGGCGTCGCTAATGTGGCAAGTATCCAAACAAACGCCTAGTAGCTGGTTGTATTTTACCCCGTCTATAATGCGTTTTAGTTCCTCAAATTTACCGCCGATTTCGCTGCCTTTGCCGGACATGGTTTCCAACAGTACGGTAGTGTGTTGGCGGGGGTCTAAAATGCGGTTTAAAACGTCTATAATCAGTTCTATTCCTTTATCAACCCCTTGCCCCACATGGGAACCCGGGTGGAAATTATACAGGTTTCCGGGCACATATTCCATGCGTTTTAGGTCATCAGCAAAGGTCATTAAGGCAAAATCGCGGATCTTGGGGTCTGCACTGGCTGGGTTTAACGTATAAGGAGCGTGCGCAATAATAGGCGCAAAGTGATGCGTCTGCATGAGGGAAATTAAATTTTGGGCGTCTTGCGGGTCAATCTCTTTGGCTTTGCCGCCGCGCGGATTGCGCGTAAAAAATTGGAACGTGTCGGCACCGATAGAAAGTGCCGTTTGACCCATGGCCTCAAAACCCTTACTGCTGGATAAATGACACCCGATGTGTAGCATCTTGTTCCTTGGCTAGTTTTAATAGATCCGCGGTCAGTTGCAAAACATCTTCTTTGCGGGTGGCCCAACTGGTACAAATGCGAATAGCACTATGGTTTTTATCCATGCGTTTGATGTGGGCAAAACAATAAGTTTCTTCCAAATTGGCTAACAAATCATTGGGCAAAATGGGGAATTGCTGGTTGGTGGGGGAATCGTATAAGAACGAAAACCCGGCTTGTTTGCAGGCGGTTTTGATAAGGGCCGCCATGTCGTTGGCGTGTTTGGCAAGCTCTAAATATAATCCGTCTTCAAATAAGGTTAAAAATTGAATTCCCAATACGCGCCCTTTAGCCAAAATACCGCCTTTTTGTTTCATAAAGTAGCGGAAATCTTTTTGGAGTTTGAGGTTGGGAATTACGACCGCTTCGCCTAGCAACGCACCGATTTTGGTGCCGCCAATGTAAAACACGTCCGCCAGGGCGGCTACATCCGGCAACGTAACGTCGTTACCCGGGGCGGTTAAACCGTATCCCAAGCGGGCGCCGTCAATAAATAAAAATAAATGGTTTTCGTCACATACGCGGCGGATTTCTTTGAGTTCTTTTAAGGTGTATAGGGTGCCGTATTCGGTCGGGAACGAGATATAGACCGTACGTGGCTGGGGGGCAAATTCCGGGTTGTCGTCTTCCCAATGTTCCTTGCAAACTTGCGCAATTTGCGCAGCCGTAATTTTACCATTGGTTTGCGGCAAGGCTTCAATGCGGTGCCCGGTGGCTTCAATGGCACCTGTTTCGTGCACGTTGATATGCCCGGTAACCGGGGACAAAATACTTTGGTAAGGACGGGAACAGGCAGCGAGTACCGTTAAATTTGTTTGAGTGCCTCCACACAAAAAGTGAACTTGCGCTTGGGGGGCCTTGCATAGATCTTTGATAAGTTCTTCTGCTTGACGACAATACGGATCAGCACCATACCCAGCTGTTTGTTCTAAATTAGTTTGCGCTAGGCGCTCTAAAATACGGGGGTGGGCCCCTTCGTTATAATCACAATTAAACCAAAGCATAAAAACCTCTTACTTCCATTGTACCTTTTTCTAGGCGTTGTTGTCTTGTGGCAGGGCGTTGTTTTCTTCCAATAATTTGGGTAATTGCTTAGAGGATTTAAGCCGCAAATCTTCTAATTGTTTGGCGGAAGAAATGATGCCTTGTTTTCCGCGCAGTGCTTTGTCCGCATCTTCATAAGATTTGTTTAGCTGGTTAATGCGCGTGTGAATTTCTTCCATACGTTGAGCAAAGCGACTAGTGCGTTCCAGCATTTCTTGTGCGGTTTTAAAAATTTTTTCCGTCAGTTGCCCGGCCCGTTCTTGGCGCCACAGATTGTCGGCCACTTGCAAGACGGAAAATAAGTTGGAAGCCGTTACAATGGCAATACGGTTTTTGCGGGCCAGTTCGTTTAGTTCCGGCTTGGCTTGTACGGCGATAAAATAAGCATACTCGATGGGGATAAACATAAACGTAAAGTCCAGCTTTTCGTGGGGAAGTAGTGCCGTATAATCTTGTTGGGACAGTTCTTTAATATGCTTTTCAATGGACGCTACATGTTCTTTTAAGTATTTTTGTTTGTCTTCTTCCGTAGTGGCAGCTTGCCATTGCATGTAAGCGGTAAAAGACATTTTGGAATCGATAATTAAATCGCGCTTGCCGGGCAGGTGAATAATAAAGTCCGGTTGTTTGCGTTGATTCCCGTCGGTGGTAAAAGAAACCTGGGTATCAAATTCAATTCCTTTCCGAAGGCCGGCTGCGGTTAAAACGTCTTCCAAAATAATTTCGCCCCAGGTGCCTTGGCGTTTGGGGCTTTTTAAAGCCTCGGTTAAGTTTTGGGCCTCTTGGGAAAGATTCTCGTTGAGTTGCAAGGTGCGCTCAATGGCGTTTTGAAGAATCCCATGCCGGGCAGTGCTTTCTGTGCGTAGTTCGCCCATTTGTTTGGTAAATTTATCCAGAGTTTCTTTGAGGGGGGAAACCATTTCTTTGTTTTGGTTGACCAGTTCGGCCTTTTGTTCTTTTAAAGAGTCGGTAGCCAATTGCTTAAAAGAATCCTTGGCTTGTTGTTGAAGGGTATTAAAAAATTTTTCTTGTTCGGCTTGTTTTTGGTCCAACGCGTTTTTGCGTTCTTGCAAACGGATATTTTCCAGTTTTAACTGGTTAATTTTCCATAAGGCCCATATCCCAATGAGCAAGGCACCGGCTAAAAAAGCAATAAATAGTTGCATAAAAATCTCCTTAAATTATGATAACAATTTAGGGGGGTATAGTCCAATTAAAAACCGCCCGGCGCATATGGGCCGGGCGGACTTGTACGACTTACCGACTTGTAGGATTATATTTTAAGTAATCCGCGGCTAAACGCATAAATGGCCGCAAGAGCTGCCAGGACAAGCAGGGTTACTACCGCTTTTTCAGCTCCGACAAAGGTTGGTTTGCCGTCTTTTTTCTGTTTGCGCGCCCACACAAATACCGGTATGCCTAATGCCAAAAAGATGGCGGCCAGGAACAAATATTTTAACCCGGCAGCGTACAGGAGCCACAGGGCAAAGCCTGTCCCTAATATGGACGTAGCCAAAGCGGCGGCCCGTCCGGTTGTGGAAAGTTTTTCAAATTCGCCGTCTTCCACTAATTTCCACAAATAAAGGGTGCTGGCCAAATACGCCGGTAAGACCATGACCCCTGTGATAGAGAGCATGGTGTTCCACGCGTTGTTTGAAAAATACACCATCAAAATAGCCAGCTGCATGGCCGCGCTTGTTACCCATAAAGATACATCCGGTGCTCCGGCTTTGTTTTGGTGGGCAAACACGCTGGGGAAGGTGCCATTTTCAGCAGCGGCGGCCGGGATTTCGGCGGTAATCATTGTCCAAGCAAGCCACGAAGATAGTACCGCAATCAAAAGACCGCAGTTCATAAATACCGCGCCCCAGGGGCCGACTACTTTTTCCAATACGCCGGCAGTGGAGGGGTTAGCTACGGCGGCAATTTCTTCTTGCGTTAAAAACCCAAACGGTAAGACGGAAAGCCCGATGTAAATAACTAAACACCCTAAAAAGCCTAACAACGTAGCCTTGCTAACCGCGGACTGGTTTTTGGCCCGGTTGGAAAGTACCACCGCGCCTTCAATCCCGATGAAAGACCATAAGGTAACAAGCATGGTACTTTTGAGTTGGGTACCTAAACTTCCCAGTTTATGACCGCCTTCGGCGATTTTTCCTAAAAAGTTGTAATCAAACTTATCCGCGTGGAACGCAAAAAGCAAGATTACACAGAAGGCCAATAGCGGGACCAGTTTACCAATGGTGCCGATGATGTTTAAAATAGTGGCTTGTTGTATACCACGTAGCACGATAAAGTTGAAACTCCAAATCAGTAGCGAGCCGCACACAATGGAGAGTAAATTATTTCCACCGGCAAAATGCGGCGGAAAAAAATAATTTAAGGCATCCATCGTGATGACGGCATACCCTACGTTACCAAAGATTTGGCAGAGCCAATATCCCCAACCGATGGTAAAACCTACATACGGGCCGAATCCTTCGCGCGCGTACATATAGATACCGGCGGTTAAATCCGGCTTGACGCGGGAAAGCACACTAAATGTGTTGGCAATAAAATACATGCCAAAGCCCGTAATTACCCAGGCCAGCAGTACCGCTGCGGCGGAAGCGCTGGCCGCCATGTTTTGAGGGAGGGAAAATACCCCTCCCCCAACCATGGAACTAATCACAATACTAGCAAGACCAATTACGCCTAATTTGGCAACCGTGTTGTTATTTCCCATAGGCGGTCCTCTTTATTTTAAATTCACCGGTTCGGCAAATTTAAAGTTCAAAAAACCCATGACGGTTAAGCAGTAAGCAAACGGCTGGGTGATGTTAATGTAGTTGTGCCAAATTTGAAATTCGCTGTGTTTTTCTACGCCGCGGATTTCCAATTCGTGCTTTAAGGATTTGTTGAGCCACATGTGGGCGTGCCCTTCGGCAATTTCATTATCAATGGGTGTGTCAAAATATTCCACATATTCCGCGGCCCAACCGCCGATTAAGTTACCTTTTTTGTCTTTGCCCCAGCATACGCCTACGCCGGTGGCAATGGCTTTATGGTCTTCGATGCGGGCCCCGTTGCCGGCCATAATAACTTCCAGCACAGCACCATGTTTGAAGTATTTGGTCACTTGGTCTACCGGCACAATGTTGCCGTATAATTCTTTGGGAAGTACCGAGGTGTAAGGCACGATGTTAAAGTTTTCTACTTTAGCTTGTAAGAGGGCAGAGTCATAGCAGAAAGTTTCAAACGGTTGCGGCGGGATTCCGTCACTTGCCTGCCCGGCTCCGCCGGAAATAAAAGCTAATGTAGGATAGCGCGTACCTAATACTAAGTCTTTATTTTCCATAATTATGTTCTCCTTTTTATAATTGTACGGTGGTTCGTAAACCTACTACCGTTGCAAATTGTTTTTTGTCATTAAACGCGGCGCGCGGATAGAGTTGTAAATCCGGCGTAATGGTAATCAGCTTGCCGATGCCCCACACCCAGGATAATTCCAACGCTGTTTCGCCGCTGCGCATATAAGCGGGGTATCCCTGTCCTTCGGCACTGAGGCGGTTGTACGCAATACCTGCTAAAATAGCGTCTTGGCTGTTGCGGTGGAAGGGATTTAATAACGCTCCGCCCAGCGCATACGAATTTTTAATGCCGGTTACCCCGTTGTTAGAGCCGTTGGCACGTCCAAACATAGCCCATTTTTCGCCCATGTTTTGCTGCATATTAAATGACCAACCGTGTACCCCTTGCGGTTGTAATTCTACAGACGGTTGGTAGTAATATAAGAAACTATATTGCCCGGCGCCCAATTCGAAATGAGGGGTCCAGGCAGCATAACCAAACGTGGTGTATTTCCCGCTAAACGCGTCCCCCAGTTCAATATGTTCCCCGGTAACATTGGTAGCATCTTGGTATCCGCCGGCTAATGTAAAATTTTTGGTTTGTGCTTGTAAATAGCCCCCAAAGGAAGCCGACGGATATGCCGAGGTAGCATTTTGTGAAAGCGCAAAGTTCATAAGCGCAGTTTGCTGGTTATCCAAATAGGTTGTTCCGTCAAAGTTGTACAACGGGAATTGTCCGACGGTAACGGACAGCCAGTTTAGATCACCAGGTAACGTGTGCGTGTAGGAAAATTGAGAGAAAAATTCCTGGTTGGCGGCGTAATCGTTAAATGCAGTGGCCGTATTGATGCGGTTTTGCAGATAAGTGGCCTGCGTTCCCCAATAACGTACAAAAGTATAGTTAACGTTTAATTGGCCTGCACCAAATGTGTCATTTTTAAATAAGTTCCACGTTAAGTACGGGTAATAGACACCCTGGATAGCAGTTTGTTTTCCATTAGGGGCGGCACGCTGGGCCAAATAAGACACATCTATACCAATATCTAACCCAATTTTATTAGCCGTATGTTTGGCTTGCTGCCAGGTTTTTTCAAGGGCTGATTCAGTTTTTTCCAAACCTGCGGCCCGGCGGTTGTGCACACGCTGCTCATGTTTGGCAGTGGGCAAAAATACTTCGTAAGTTTCTGTTTCTACAAAAATTTGGGCGGACGAAACCATTGCACAACACAGTAACGCCAACACCCAAAAGATAGGTTGTTTTTTCATAAAAACTCCGTTGAAATAAAAATGGAAGGAAAGCAGGAAGCAAAAACTAATATTAATATACTACATCATGCCTAAAAATGCAACAAAAAACCCACCATAAAGGAGGGTTTTATATGGTGCCCAGTACAGGGATTGAACCTGTGACCTTTCCCATGTCAAGGGAACGCGCTACCGCTGCGCCAACTGGGCTTAAAACTGCT
>CACXHA010000115.1 GCA_902767385.1 uncultured Elusimicrobium sp. | reverse complement strand
TTCCTTCCCGCTCTACTGTTACCAACGCTTGTGCTTGTTCGTACGGCGATTGCACCCGGATACGGGCCGTTTGGCCTACCTTATATTCTTTTTTGTTGGGGGTTAGTACTAGCACGTCATCATCTTTGCGCTGCGCGTACGAGTCCGAAGTACCTTGCACGTACACATCTATTCCGCCTTGTACGGTGCGGCCGAACAAATCTTTGGCCGTAATTTTGATAAAGTAAGAGCCGCCGTCTTGCGGAACAAACGTAAGCGTAGTCCCTTTTTTGCCGATGTTAATTTTTTGCGAGGGCAAATCAATGACATTTTTTTGGCTGACCCACTCCAATCGGCCGGACAACCCTACTTTGCGCACGCTATAATATTCTTCTCTATAAATTTGAGCAATGGCGGTCGTTTCGGCAGGTTTGCCTTCCGGCGTAACGGCAATTACTTTAATGTCCACCGGTTGGCCTTGCCGGTAGGTATCTTTTTGCGCTTTGGCCCCTACATAAATATCGGCCGGGTGGACCAGTACGGAAGTACGTTTAAATAAATTTTGGTGCGCCGGAGATTCAATATCTACCTCTGCATAAACACGCACCGGAACTTGTTCGCGCGGCATTTTGGCAGAGAACAAAAGTGTACCGCGGGAATTGAGCTTTTCGGAAGATTTTTGCAACAGTTTCCCGCCTGGATTTTCTTCGCTATGCTGTAAGAAGTACGGGATAAAGGTGTAATCCTCATAGCCCTTTGGCGTGAACCAAGTATTTTCCTGGCGCAAATTCCATTTAACATTTGCCATAGCCAAAGGCGCCCCAAAATAATACTGAGCAGAGGCAGAGAACGTGGCTTCTTCCCCGGCTAAATAAGAAGATTTATCGGCTTCTACAAACACGTTAAAATCTGCCGGTTTAACGGCCTCTACTTGGAACGAGGCATTGGCTTCTTGCGGTTCTTTGGTTTTATCCTGCGCGGTAAAGTGAACGTCCCAATAACCCATCTGCGCAGATTGCGGCAATACAAAAGAATCATCAAAACTGCCCCAGGCAGAAGAAATAGTTACTTCTTTTTTAACAATTTCGTCCCCGCGGGCATCATTAATCGTCAACGTTCCGCGCACCACGTCGGGCAGTTTCCAGGCACCGTTTTCACGTTGGCGCATCACGCCTTTGATATATACGGTTTCGCCGGGGCGATAAACACCCCGTTCGGTAAATAAATAGATTTTGGCATTTTGCGCGGTGGGGTTGTAGTCATAGTCCATATTAAAACGCCAGGGTTCGGAACCGTCGTTCCACAAGTTACTGACTACGGCGTCCCCGTTGGGGCTAGTAACAAAGGCGTACAAAGCCGGTTGCCCCCAATCGCGCGCAGGCACGTCCAGTTTCCCCCAGCCGGGCGCTTTGGCTAGGCCGTACTGGTCGGTAGTACCCGTCCAAACTACTTTGTTGGCGGCGCTACGCAGTTCTACCGAAAGACCACTAAGTGGTTTACCTTCTTTGAGGGAAGTGGTCCAAAGCAAAATCGTATCGGGTGAAGTTTTAAAGGTAACACCTATATCGGTAATGTTATCGGTGGCGTTAAGCCAACAATCACTATGATCGTGCGTGCGTTTGATTTTAAACTGGCTAAAAATAATACTGTCTTTAACCGTGGGCGCAAAGCGGGCCAGGTCAATATAGCGGCGGACGGTTTTGTCTTTCACGTCCGGGAACGCATAGTCGCCGGAGAACGTAGCCCCGGTAAGTTGTTTTTTAGCACAGTAAGAAGATTGTGTTTCGTAAAACGGAATAAAATTGTCTTTGTTAAAGCGCGCGCCCTCTATCATAAGGGAAGGCATATTCATTAAAGCAATCGGTAAGCGGGCCGGCAAGTAGCTTTCCAACACACCAAACCCATCAGCCGAGAAATCTACCGTCGGGCAATACCCGTCATTGGAAATGGTAAAAGACCGGTCCTCTTGCAACGTGTTTCCGTAAATATCGCGCAGGCCTTTTTTAAGGGTTACTTCTACTTTTGCGTGCGGTTTTATCTCTATAAAAGAAAGCGGCATATTAAAATAGGCTTCCCCGGTTTTGGGGTTGGTAAACTCATAGCCGACCGACTCCCGTTCGTTGGGTTGCAAAGCTTGCTTGGCCTGGGCCGGAGTCACTTGTATAGCGTCATACAGTTCACGCTTGCGTACCGGAGTGGAAAAGTGCAGCGACGGTGTAAAAGGCAAGCAGCCCGTAGAAATTATTTTTTCAACCGTAAGTTTGGGAAACGTGTAAAAAGAAGTCACGTAATTTTTGGCCATGCCGGCGTTACCGGTTTTGGCGGGCAGCCCGGCCCCTAAAGCCAAGCTATATTGCAAGCCGGATTGTAACGTCTCGGTCGGGTTAACGGCAAAAACTGATTTTTGTTCTTCCGCAGACAAATACGAAAAATATTTTTTAAGTTCTTCCTCCGTAGGGATACGTAAGGTAGTGGGAACAGGTTGGTAAGTTTTACCGCGCCCGGTGTATAAGGTAACTAAGTCCTCTGACTTAGTCAGATCTACCGGCATGCTGGTAAGTACATAGAGCGTAGGGTTTAAGCTAATCCAATGTTCGTTGGAATAAGGGAGTACAGAAACTACTTGCGGCACAGCTGTGGTAAAAGAAAACGTATACGCAACCGCTAATTTTTGACCGGAAACAGCCGAAGAAAACCCTTTAGGAACAGTAACGGTGTACGTAGTAGCAACCGGCCAATTTTCCGCCGGTTCAAACACTAAGGTTTGGGTTCCGCTAAAATGGCAAGAACCTGCAATTTGCGGGGTAATAGTTAACGGACAATCGGCAGAAGAAAATGCTGCATTTTCTTCCAGTGCCGTTACCGGCTGATTAAAATGCACATTGATTGCCTGACGGCCGATACTGCCTTGCTGCCCTTTGGGCGCGGCGGACAAAACTTGAAGAGCAGGCGCGGCGTGCACGCTAAGCGCGGCGGATAAAACAAAGGTAAACCCTAACAAATAGTTGTGTAATTTCATAGTAAATCTCCCCATGTTTACATTTTAGCATTTTATGTACGTTCGTTCTAAGCTCTCAATTTAGTAAAATATAGGTATGTCTGCCGCAAGTATAGCCATCAAAAACCCGTTTAAAGACAAGAAATTATCTAAACTCTTGTTCAAATTTTCCGCACCGGCGGTGGCGGGTATGTTTGTGAACGCCCTTTTTAACATCATCTCGCGCATTTACGTTGGGCAAGATGTGGGTGCGGTGGGTATTGCCGCCATTACGGTCATCTTCCCCATTGGCCTTTTATATATGGGGTTTAGCGCGCTAATTGGTATTGGTAGCAATTCGCTTTTTTCTATCCGCCTAGGCGAAAAAAACAATAAAGAGGCCTTGCGCGTGCTGGGCAACGGGTTTATCTTGCTCATCATAATGGCCGGTTTGGTAACGGCTTTTAGTTACGCTTTTTTGGACAAGCTGTTGCTGTTTTGCGGAGCCGACGAAGTGATTTTGCCTTACGCGCACCTTTATTCTATATGGGTATTCCCGGGATATTTTTTGTTTGCTATTGGAGCGGGTATGAACCACTTTATCCGCTCCTCCGGCCGCCCCAAAACCGCTATGGCCACGCAGTTTATCGGCGCATTTATCAATTTAATTGCCGCC